>CACWIG010000001.1 GCA_902760955.1 uncultured Ruminococcus sp.
TACGCAAAGAAAAAGGTAAAGAAAGTTTAGGGCTCCCACAAAACGCCAACGCAGTGCGATTTGTGGGAAAAAGGAGGAATGACAGAGCGTATGACTGATTTTTCTGCAAAGAAAAATCGGAATGGAGCGATGTCCATTCCGACGCTGGCAGGGGTAGAGAGACTCGAACTCCCGGCACGCGGTTTTGGAGACCGCTGCTCTACCAACTGAGCTATACCCCTTCGCTATAACTCGTAAATTATACCACGTAATTCGTTTTTTGTCAAGCACTTATTTTTTTAATATTATGTAAATTATTTGCTTTTCGACTTGTTTTTTAGTGTGCCATATGGTATAATAACCTCACAATAACCTCACGGCGTTGCCAAAATCATAGATTTTGACGCCTGAGAGAACATTTTATTTAATCAGCTCATTAGTTTTGTATCAGAAAATATTATAGGAGGATATAACGTGAAGAAGTCATTAAAAGGAGTTGCCTTTTATCTGCTTTTGTTTGCGGTCATTGTAGCAATTTTTTCTTTTACATCCGCACCAAAACAAAAGGATAAAGATATATATTCCGATTTAATCTTAAAAATTCAACAAGGAGAAGTTACCGAGCTTTCCGTTGTTGATGATGTTGCTACTGCAACCTTAAAAGACGGCACCAAAATGGAGGTAGAAGTACCAGGCTATTGGATACTAAAAGAAGATGCCGGTTCTGCAATGCAAGACCAAATTAACGAGGGCAGACTTAAGGTTGAAACACCATTGCCTTACAGTCCGCCTTGGTGGCTGACACTTCTTCCTACCTTAGGATTGTTTATAATCCTTGCGGTATTTTGGTTTATTTTTATGCAACAAGCAGGCGGTGGCGGCGGTGGCGGCCGCAATATGATGAGTTTTGGCAAAAGCAAGGCAAAAGTTACTGCTGACGGCAATACTAAAAAATCATTTGCCGACGTTGCCGGTGCTGATGAAGAAAAAGCCGAATTACAAGAAATTGTTGAGTTCCTTAAGACTCCCGACCGCTTCCGTATGTTAGGGGCAAGAATACCTAAAGGTGTTTTGTTAGTCGGCCCTCCTGGAACAGGTAAAACCTTGCTTGCTAAGGCAGTTGCAGGTGAAGCAGGAGTTCCTTTCTTCTCTATTTCAGGTTCGGACTTTGTTGAAATGTTTGTCGGTGTAGGTGCATCACGTGTCAGAGATTTGTTTGAAACGGCAAAGAAAAACTCGCCGTGTATTATATTTATCGACGAAATTGACGCCGTTGGACGTCACAGAGGTGCAGGCCTTGGCGGCGGTCACGACGAAAGAGAACAAACCCTCAATCAGTTGCTTGTTGAGATGGACGGCTTTGGCGAAAACGAAGGTGTTATAATCATTGCCGCAACAAACCGCCCTGACATTCTTGACCCTGCACTTTTAAGACCTGGCAGATTTGACAGACAGGTTGTTGTTGATGCTCCTGACGTAGTGGGCAGAGAGGCAATCCTGAAGGTTCATTCAAAGGGCAAGCCCCTTGCCGCTGATGTTGATTTATCGGTTCTTGCCAAAACAACCATCGGTTTTTCGGCTGCTGACCTTGAAAATCTTATGAATGAGGCGGCTCTTCTTTCTGCACGTAACGGCGAGAAAGAAATTTCAATGGCAAATCTTGAAGAGTCAATAATGAAGGTCGTTGCAGGACCTGAAAAGAAATCACGTAAGATTACCGAGCGTGAACGTGAACTTACCGCATATCACGAGGCAGGACACGCAGTTGTTTCTAAAATGCTTCCCACTCAGAACAGGGTTCATCAGGTTTCTATTATTCCGAGAGGCAGAGCAGGCGGATACACCTTATCCCTGCCAAAAGAGGATACATTCTTTAACTCTAAGACAGAAATGCTTGAAGAAATCGTTTCACTTCTTGGCGGACGTGTTGCCGAGCAGATTTCGCTCAATGATATCAGCACAGGTGCCTCTAATGATATTGAACGTGCCACAAACATTGCAAAATCAATGGTTACCAAATATGGTATGAGCGAAACCTTGGGGGCAAGAACCTTTGGCGATCAAAACAACGAAGTATTTATCGGACGTGACTATGGTCACACCGTTGACTACAGCCAGGACACAGCCGCAAAAATTGATAATGAAATTAAAAATATTATTGACGGATGCTATCAGCGTTGTGTAGACATTCTTACCGAAAACCAAGATAAGCTAAACGAAGTTGCCAAGCTTCTTCTTGAAAAAGAAAAGATTGAAGGCGACGAATTTGACGCTTTGTTTGTAACAGTTGCAGCAACTGCAGATGCAGAGATTGCAACATCTGTTACAGAGTCGATAATAGATGGCAAAGTATCAGAGGATACTGAAGAAACAGAATAACAATCAAAGAGAGGCTGTTAAAAAAGTAATTTTCGGGACGTCGAGGACGCCGTCCCCTACAACAATTTTGTATAATAATTAAGAATAATACAAAATGTAGGGGTCGGTGGCTTCCGACAAACCGTTATGTCTGACTTTTTTAACAGCCTCTTCTTGGAGGATTTATTATGAACAGTATAACACTTAATTGTAATGCTAAAATCAATTTGTCATTAGATGTAATCGGCAAAAGGCCTGATGGATATCATAATATTGAACTTATCTTTCTTGAAATCAACCTGGCAGACGAAGTAACTGTTTCATTGCGTGATGATGGCAAAATTAATCTCACCTGTAGCGATTTCACTCTGCCTACCGATGACAGAAATATTGCCTATAAGGCAGCTATAACGTTCTTTTATGAATACGGCAAAAACTACGGAGCAGACATTATTCTTAAAAAGAACATTCCTCACGGTGCAGGCCTTGCAGGCGGTAGTGCTGATGCCGCAGGTGTACTTAAATCGCTAAATGCACTTTTGTCCAAGCCCTTTTCAAAAGAAACACTTATGAGGCTTGGCGCAAGGTTGGGTGCTGACGTTCCCTTCTGCATTATGGGAGGCTGTGCCTTTGCAGAAGGCATTGGTGAAATACTTACTCCTCTTCCAAAGCCTGTCGGGCTATACTATGTTTTGGTAAAGCCTGAGCAATCAATTTCAACGGCATATGTTTATCAAAACTTAGATTTAAACAACCGATCTGATACACTTAACGTGAGAAATATTGCTAATGCAATAAAATTAAATGATAAAGCATCATTATACAAAAATGCAGGCAATATAATGGAATCTGTCACCGCCGTCAAATACCCTGTCATAAATGAAATCAAGGCCGAACTTGAGAAAAACGGCTCTAAAAAGGCATTAATGAGCGGCAGCGGAACCACAGTATTCGGAATATTTGAAGATTTCTCAATGGCAAAAAATGCCGCCGAAATTTTGAAGAAGAATTACAAAAATGTATATTTAGTCTGATATAAACAAGAGGCAGTACGCAACTGCCTCTTATATTTTTTTTGCCATTTTTCAAAAAACTATTGACAAACTGCACTAACTGTATTATAATGACTAATACAGTTAGTGCAGTGATTGCAATCAAAAACAACTGAAGGGAGGTATCTTATGATACAGATTGACTTGTCGGATCACCGACCGCTATATGAACAGATAAAGGATAAGATAAAAGAGCTTATAATTACAGGCGCAGTTGCCGAGAACGAAAAAATCCCGTCGGTACGTGAACTCGCCCAGCAGCTTACCATAAATCCCAATACTATACAGCACGCATACAAAGATTTAGAGTTGGAGGGATTTATATATTCGGTACGTGCCAAGGGGAGCTTTGTGGCATCTGCGTCACACATAAAGAAGAAAACTCAAATGCAGGAGCTTAAAACTGCGTTTGCAGGCGATGTAAAACAGGCTTGCTTTTTAGGAGTTTCTAAAGACGAACTTATCCGAACAATAAACGAAATATACAGAGAACAGGAGATGACAGCGGATGATCAAAGTAACGAATGTTGTTAAAACATTTGGTAGTTTTACAGCACTTAACGGAGCGAATATAAATGTAAAAAAAGGCTCTGTTTACGGACTTGTAGGTCCAAATGGTGCAGGAAAAACTACTGTGATAAAAACTCTGACAGGCGTATACCGCCCTGACAGCGGCAAGATAACCGTTGACGGAGAAGAGGTTTATGAGAATACAAAAATAAAAAGCCGTATGGTGTATGTAAGTGATGATCTTTATTTCTTCCCCGGTTATTCCATTAGGGATATGGCATCATACTATCGCGGAATTTATTCTGATTGGAGTGATGAGAGATTTAACACCTTGAATAATATATTTAAGATTGATACAAAACGCAACATACGCAGCCTGTCAAAAGGTATGCAGAAGCAAGTGGCTTTCTGGCTTGGACTTTCGGCAAATCCTGACGTGATGATTTTAGATGAGCCTGTGGACGGACTTGACCCTTTTATGAGGAGAAACGTCTGGAATTTAATGCTCTCTGACGTTGCAGAGCGTGAACTGACAGTTCTTGTTTCCTCTCACAATTTAAGAGAGCTTGAGGACGTGTGCGACCACATTGGGATTATGAACAAGGGTGTTGTGGTCATTGAAAAGGACATTGATGAGGTAAAGGGCAATATTCATAAGGTGCAGACGGCTTTTCCTGACGGATTTCCTGAAAAACTTCGCGATGCACTTGATATATTAAATCACGAGAGACACGGCAGCGTGGATATGCTTATTCTTCGTGGCGGATATACGGAAATTGAAGAGAGAATAAGGGCATATTCACCACTTATTCTTGATGTTGTTCCCCTTTCCTTAGAGGAAATATTCATTTATGAGATGGGAGGTATGGATTATGACCTTGAAATCATTAGTTAATAAAAGTGTTGTAAAATCTGATTTACGCCGATATTGGTATTTAGGTGCAATATTTGCAATTTTACTGTTGCTTATCGCTGTTGTGCCTGCATACCATATAGTCAATTTCTATGCAGATACGGATATACAAACTACATCAGCTTTTTTGGATGGTATGGGGATGACTTTGTTCGCGGTGCTCACTTGCTGTATTGTAACACCTGCTATGATGTTTTCATACTTGCATCATCGCAGTGCGGTACATACAATACACAGTCTGCCCCTGCGACGTGAAACACTGTATTTTTCACATATGGTATCTATGGCAATTCTTGAGATTATACCCATAATAATAAATATGCTTATAATGCTTACCATCAAGGGCATTCGGCCTTCAAATGTATTTTTGTGGGCAGGATTGACGCTTGTGTACGTGTTTGTTATAACAGCACTCGGCACGTCAATATCTATACTTACAGCGAATGTGTTTGCCTCCATAGTTATACCATACTGTGTAATGCTGCTGCCATTATTTATTGAAGGTATTTCGAAGACACTTTGCATCATATATCTTTTTGGCTATCCGAGTAACAATTCTATGTCAATTTCAAGTCACATCTACGCTGACTACACCCACATAAGTGATGGTATGATATATGTATATATAGCTCTGGGATTATTACTTTTTGCACTTGGTCTTGTGGCATACAAAAAGCGTGCCCTTGAAAACCATTCACAGCTTGTGGCGTTTAAATTTTTAAACCCTATATTTATCTATGGCGTGGCAGTGTGTGCAGGACTTCTCGGCTATGTATATGTAGCATCTCTTTTAGATAATGGAAGACAGTTCTGGATTGCAATCCCCTTTGGTATTATTGGAATTATAGGTGCAAAAATGATTGCGGAACGTACATTCAGACCCAAAAAAACCATAAAGCCATCGGTTATATACCTTGCAATGCTGTTTACTATATATCTATTTATAGGGTTTGATATAACGGGCTTTGAAAATCGTGTCCCTGATATAGATAAAATAGCATCCGCAAGCGTTATTGAGTATGGTTATAGTGAAGATTATTATCCCACAGCAGATGCTTTTACACAGGTAAAGCTTGCACCTGAGGCTATACACGATTCTGCACTGTATAACTCTGAGGACATAGCGAAGGTAACGGCATTGCATCGTGAAATAATTAAAAATTCGGATATTGCAGATAATACGAATAATAGGAATGGTATGCGGAGTATTCCCATAAAATATGTTCTTACAAACGGACATACAATAGAACGCAATTATTACGTCAGCAATATCAATGATGAACTTAAAACATTATACGAAAGTGTAATGGAGATAAAGGCTGTCAAGGCAGACCGTTTTCCGATTATTTCTGATGTGGCACAGGAATACATTTCTGCACAGGTTTCGACCTGCGGTGCAAATGCGACAAACCTGACAAATGAACAGATGTATGCACTTATTGACACACTGCGTGAAGATATTATTGCCGCATCCTATGACGACTACCGCACAGATGCTTTGACCTCGGTGAATTTAGTTCGTACTATGCCGAGTATTGATGATACAGGGAACACTATAACCGACAAAAAAGGCTGGGCACAGCAAAGCTGTACCTATGACATACACCCTGCATACGAAAAAACAATAGCATTGCTCTCCGGCTGGGGACTGTATAATCTAATGCCTGAAACAGATAAAATAAGATATGTTGAAGTTTGCGGAGGAAATGATGATATAAGAACCGAAACGGACAAGGTATATATTGCTAAATGCCTTGAATATCTCTATAAAAACAGTGATAACCTCGGAAGATGCGATGATAAAGAGGTAATGTATATTACCATTTGTTACAATGATAATACAGTGTATACCATAAACATCAAGGACAATCTGAATGATATATAAAAATTTGGTGGATAGAAACGAGGGGCAGGATTAATCCTGTCCCTTGCATTTTATACAGCATTTGTCGCAGTCACAACATTTTTTCTTATTATTTTTTATTCTTTTTATCACTAATATTGTCAACACAACAATAAGTATAAGTACAGCTACACTTTGTATATTCATTATCTCATTCCCAACATCATCAAAACAGTTTGAACGACAAAGGCACATACCCACGCTATTGCACATTGGAATACGACTATCCAAACCGCCCATTTTAAGCCAAGCTCTCTCTTAATGGCGGCAATCGCGGCAACACAGGGTGTATACAATAAACAAAATACAAGTAAAGCAACAGCGGCAAGAGGTGTCAGCAGAGCGGTTATATCTCCCGTACCGCCCGTCAATACTGTCAAGGTTGATACCACACTTTCCTTTGCCATAAATCCTGCTATCAATGATGTTGATATTCTCCAATCGCCAAAGCCAAGAGGTTTAAAAATCGGCGAAATCACTCCTGCAACATATGCGAGAATACTATTCCTTGAATCTTCTACTATGTTTAATCTGAAATCAAAGGTTTGCAAAAACCAAACAACAATCGATGCAACAAAGATTACAGTAAACGCCCTCTCCAAAAAGTCCTTTGCCTTATCCCAAAGCAGAAAACCGACGTTTTTTGCTCCTGGCATACGATAGTTTGGTAACTCCATAACAAATGGTACTGCCTCGCCTTTAAATACAGTTCCCTTTGCAATAACAGCAGTCAGGATGCCTGCTGCTATACCTAAAAAGTACAATCCAACCATAATAAGCCCGCTGTATTCAGGGAAAAATGCATTAGCAAAAAAACCATAAATCGGTAATTTTGCAGTACAGCTCATAAACGGAGTGAGCATTATTGTCATTTTTCTGTCCCTCTCAGACGGAAGAGTTCTGCTTGCCATTACACCAGGCACAGTACATCCAAAGCCTATTAGCATAGGCACAATGCTTCGTCCCGATAAGCCGATTTTTCTCAGCATTTTATCCATAACAAAGGCGACACGCGCCATATATCCGCTGTCCTCCAACAGTGATAAAAAGAAGAACAGGACAACTATTATCGGCACAAAACTTAAGATGCTTCCTACACCGCTGAATATTCCATCTACAACCAACGACTTCAGCACACTATTTACCTGCCACGCCGTAAGTGCATAATCTACCGTTTCGGTTATATTTTCAATAGCAACCTCCAAAATTCCCTGTAACCACGCACCTATGACATTGAAGGTCAAATAAAAAACAAGAGCCATAATGCAAACAAAAAGCGGTATTGCCGTATATCTGCCTGTCAAAACCTTGTCTATTCTTCGGCTACGTTTACGCTCCTTGCTCTCTCTCGGCTTGACCACCGTACTGTCGCACAATTTTTTAATAAACGAAAAACGCATATCCGCAATGGCGGCAGACCTGTCAAGCCCTCGTTCCTGCTCCATCTGACAGATAATATGCTCAATCATATCAATCTCGTTTTCTGACAGCTTAAGGGCAGACATAATCAGTTCGTCGCCCTCAACCAACTTGCTTGCGGCAAACCTGATTGGTATGCCTGCCGCTTTTGCGTGGTCGTCAATTAAGTGCATAATTCCGTGCAAGCATCTATGTACCGCTCCGCCCATTTCATCATTTTCGCAGAAGTCCATTCTTCCGGGTCTTTCCTGATATTTTGCAACGTGAATTGCGTGGGCTATAAGCTCATTTACACCTTCGTTTTTTGCGGCAGAAATCGGCACAACAGGTATGCCGAGCATATCCTCCATTGCATTAATATCTATGGTTCCGCCGTTACCTCTGACCTCGTCCATCATATTGAGTGCCAACACTATTGGAATATTTAATTCCAACAACTGCATAGTAAGGTAGAGATTTCGCTCTATGTTTCCTGCGTCTACAATATTTATAATGCCCGTTGGCTTTTCGTCCAATATAAATTGCCTCGAAACAATTTCTTCGCTGGTATACGGGGATAGGGAGTATATTCCAGGTAAGTCAGTAACCACTGTATTGGGATATCCCTTTATCGCACCGTTCTTTTGGTCAACGGTTACCCCAGGGAAGTTGCCAACGTGCTGATTTGCACCCGTCAACTGATTGAACAATGTGGTCTTTCCGCAATTCTGATTGCCTGCAAGAGCAAAGGTCAGAGTCTTGTCCTTTGGCAAAGGTTTTTCTGTTGCTTTTACGTGATATTTGCCGCTCTCACCAAAGCCTGGGTGTTCTCTCTTTGCCACTTTGCGTTGTTTATTTTGAGGCTGATTTTTTTGCTCACTCACATTGGTTATCTCTATTTTTTCAGCATCATCAAGTCTTAGCGTCAACTCATATCCGTGTATAAGCAATTCCATAGGGTCGCCCATAGGAGCATACTTAATAAGCGTGACCTCTACCCCAGGAATTACACCCATATCTATAAAATGCTGACGCAAGGCTCCCTCTCCGCCAACTTTTGATATTATTGCTGTTTTACCTATTCCTAAATCTTTAAGAGTCATTGCCTTCCTCCATAGCTTATCAAGATAGTTTTTCCTTTAAGTCGCTTACAATCTGATTAATTAGTCCTTCTGCACAGGATACCCCAACAATATCTGCCGCTTCTTTTGCACCCTCAAAGGCATTTGCAGGCGCATATGATAAATCACTTTCCTCTAACATAGCTATATCGTTTTCATAATCTCCTGCACATATTACAGTATGAATATTATTAAGTCTTTCACGCAAATATCTTATCATCTGTGCCTTTCCTGCATCTTTATTCCATATTTCAAGACCTGTATCCCAGGTTCTTTTTAACGAATATTCATCCTTGTATCTGTCCTTAAGATATTTTTTAATTTCAATGGCATCTGCTGGAGTTTCCGTAGTAAACACAACCTTGGTTATTTTATAATCAAATGACCCATATGCACCATCATAATTTATCTTAGGTGCTTTCTCATATAAAGTTCTGTCCTCCATTCCAACATATGATACCGCTCGCAACCTATCTTCAAAGCTGTCTATTACATCTTTTACTATTTCCTCCGACCTTAAATCCAGCAGATAATACTTCTCAATCTCCTTTGTCTGAAGATTATACAAAATATTTCCGTTGCACGCAATCATATATTTGTCGCAGACAAAGCTGTTTTGCAATTTCTCTAAATAGTTAATAGAACGCCCTGTTGCCAGCACAAACATTCCGCCGTTATCCTGAAAATATTTTATCGCCTTTGAATTATTTTCGGGGACATTGCCACCTATCGCCAACGTGCCGTCAAGGTCACTGCATATCATATATCCGTCAAACATTCCCATACTATATCACCCTGGTTATCCTATTACAAAAATTGTCGCGGACAACTATAATCCACGACAATCTAAATGTGCTATCACCCATTAAAGCACCAACGACGGTGCAGAGTATACGCGTCCTGCAAGCTCGCTATTGAGCAAGTATAATCCCTTGGGGTCAGTACCAAACAGTTCCATCTTGTCAATTAAGTCGTTTGCGTTGGTTTCTTCCTCTCCCTGTTCTTTTACAAACCAATCAAGGAACTGCATTGTACGGAAATCCCTTACATCATATGCAGCTGCATATATGTCATTAATAAGTGATGTAACATACTTTTCGTGCTTTAAGCCTGCTTTTAATACAGTTAAATCGTCAGTCAACTCAACATCAGGCTTTGCGATTGCATCAAGAGTTACCTTTTCGCTGTTGTTTTGTAAATATTTATAGAACAACATAGCGTGGTCCCTTTCCTCTTGTGCCTGAATGTAGTACCAATTTGCAAATCCGTCTAAACTTCTTTCTTCAAAATAATTTGAAAAATCTAAGTACAAATACGCAGAGTATAACTCCTTATTAATTTGATCGTTTAATAATTCCCTTACTTTTGAATCCATAAAAAATCTCCTCCTGTCTTTTTTATTTATTATAACACTCATAATATGTAAAATCAAGTCGCATTTATAAATTAATCAAATATTTACCATATAATAATTATATGTTTTACTGTAATAAAATATATCTGTAAAATAGCAAAAGGTCACAGCCAACCGCTATGACCTGTATAATCTTTAATCCCACGCCGAACCGACAGTTGCAGACCTTGCCGTTCCGTCTTCTGCGGTAGTTTCAATTTTGCTGCCGCCTGTCAAACCATACTCTGTTGCCGTTCGGTTATCATTGCTGTTTTCCGCTCTGTATTTTTCCCACTCCTCTTCATTCATAGGAAGAAATACCTCTTTTATCAGTTCACTTGTTTTATCAGCATCATTGATATACCACCACAGAGGCGAAATATACTGTGCCTCACCAGGAAGGACATAAGAGCCAACATCATCAAAGTTCAATGTCTTTACAAGTCCAAGGTGCTTAATCAAATCCCTCATAGTATAATTGGTTCTGACATTCTCTTTTACAACGGCAAACAAGTCGTCTATTTTTGAGATGTACTTCGGTGTGCATTTCTGATTGAACAATTCCTTTAAAAATTCTTGCTGCCAATATTCTCTGCCCTCGTCACCCAAAACATACTCGCCTGGGGCAGAGCCGTCATTGTTATGACGAAATCTTACAAAATCGTGTGCCGCCTGACCATCAAGGTGCTGTTGCCCCGCCTTCAAATGAATGTGCAAATTCTGTGCAGGGTCGTCATAACTCATATCGTACGGCACATTAAAGTCAACTCCGTCTACTGCATCAATTATATCTTTAAAGCCGTCAAAATCTATGGAAACAAAGTAATGTATAGGTATGCCTGTCAGTTCCTTGACCTGCTCAATCAAAAACTCCTCAGGTTCAGAAATCTTGCCTTTATTGGCAAGCTCCTTTCCTAAGCCTATCAAAGCATTTATTTTTGTTGTAGCATAGCCCTTAGGCTTAACCATAGTATCTCTCGGAATAGACATAAGATTTATTCTGCTGGAATATGAGTCTATTGACAACAACATTATTGTGTCACTGCGATATCCGCCATCATCAACACCGATTAATAATACGTTAATCATTCCTAATTCATTATCAGATTCTTCCAAGCCGTCTATATATATTTCTGAGCCTAAAGATATTTCAGATACCTTATGTGCCGCAAGAACACCAAACATAGCAGAAAAGATTACAAATATTACAGTAAACAATATAACTATAAATCTGAATGTCTTATTCATATTCTTCCCCTTTTAAAATTAAAATTCAATACAGAATAAATGATATCATACAAATAAGAATTTTGTCAATATTTTAGCAATAATATTCATCAAATTTTAACATAAGAAAGAAATAAAAAAATCTCCCGAATTAATCGGGAGATTTAACAACGAACTAATCAACAAGCTCAAGTATAGCCATTTCAGCAGCATCGCCGCGTCTTGGTCCTATCTTGATAATTCTGGTGTAACCACCATTTCTCTCAGCATATTTTGGAGCTATTTCATCAAATAACTTTGAAACAACGTCGCGCTTTGTAATAAAGCTGAGTGCCTGTCTTTTTGTGTGAAGTGTGTTGGACTTGCCGAGTGTAACCATCTTATCAGCGAGCTTCTGAACTTCCTTTGCACGTGTAACAGTTGTCTGAACCTTACCATTTTCAAGCAAAGAAGTTGTCATATTTCTAAGCAATGCCATTCTCTGGTTAGTCGGTCTGCCAAGCTTTCTCTGGTGTGCCATAATATCACCTCATTCTTTAAATTCTAAATTAAACAGATTGAATTAGTCATCGTTTGACAAAGACAAATCCATTGCCTCAAGCTTTGCGATAACTTCTTCAAGGGACTTACGTCCAAGATTTCTGACTTTCATCATATCGTTCTCAGATCTTGCTGTAAGATCCTGAACAGTATTAATTCCTGCACGTTTAAGACAGTTGTACGAACGAACAGACAGGTCAAGTTCTTCAATAGTTGTTTCAAGAACTTTCTCCTTCTTAGTTTCTTCTTTCTCTATCATAATTTCAGCATTCTTTGCGTCATCAGACAGGTCAACAAACAAACTCATATGTTCGCTGATAATCTTAGCGGCAAGGCTCACAGACTCAGACGGAGTGATTGTGCCATCTGTCCAAACTTCAAGTGTAAGTTTGTCATAATCTGTAACATTACCAACACGTGTGTTATCAACATTATAGTTCACCTTACGTACAGGTGTATAAATTGAATCCGTAGCAATTACGCCAATTACAGGCTGCTGCAACTGACCATTACGCTCAGCTGATACGTAACCACGACCTCTGTCAAGTGTGATTTCCATAAATAATCTTGCATCTTCGTTAAGAGTCGCAATATGCAAATCTTCATTTATGATTTCAACATCAGAATCGTGCTTAATATCACCGGCAGTAATAACACCTTCGCCCTCATGATTTATATATACAGTCTTAGGTGCATCTGAATGCAGCTTAACAGCTAAATTCTTTATATTGAGTATTATCTCTGTAACGTCTTCCTTAACGCCGGGGATAGTTGAAAACTCGTGCAAAACACCATCAATCTTAACTGATGTTGCCGCAACGCCCGGGAGTGAAGAAAGTAACATTCTTCTGAGAGAGTTTCCAAGTGTTGTACCGTAACCTCTCTCCAGAGGCTCAACAACAAACTTGCCGTACTTGTTATCTTCGGATGCTTCAACGCATTCAATTTTTGGCTTTTCTATTTCTATCATTGTCAGCCCTCCTAAATTTACAGAGCATATGCTCTGCTTACAACAGATTATTATTTGCTGTAATACTCAACAATCATATGCTCCTCAATCGGCATATCGATATCATCACGCTCAGCGAGAGCGATAACTTTACCTTCAAGAGTATCTCTGTTCATATCAAGCCACTTAGGAACAACTCTGCTCTCTGTTGAAGCAAGAATAGCCTCAAACTTTGAGCTGTGACGTGACTTTTCTTTAACAGCAATAACATCACCCGGCTTTACGAGATAAGAAGGAATATTAATCTTCTTGCCGTTTACTGTGAAATGAGCATGTGATACAAGCTGTCTTGCCTCAGGTCTTGAAACTGCAAGACCTAATCTAAATACAACATTGTCAAGTCTGCTCTCGAGGATTGTGAGAAGGTTTTCACCTGTAACACCCTCTTTTTTGTTTGCCATTTCGAAGTAGTGTTCGAACTGACCTTCTAAAACGCCATATGCGCGTCTAACTTTCTGCTTTTCACGGAGCTGAGTTCCGTACTCAGAAAGTTTACGGCGTCCCTGACCGTGCTGACCAGGTGCGTATGCACGTCTTGATACAGCACACTTATCGGTGTAACATCTGTCACCCTTTAAGAATAATTTCTGACCTTCACGTCTGCATATTCTGCAAACAGATTCAGTATATCTTGCCATAAAATTTCACCTCCGTAATTATACACGTCTTCTCTTTGGCGGTCTGCAACCGTTATGAGGAATAGGTGTAACGTCCTTAATCATATTTACCTCAAGCCCTGCTACCTGAAGCGCACGAATAGCTGCTTCACGGCCTGAACCAGGACCCTTAACGTATACTTCAACGTACTTCAAACCGTGCTCCATAGCTGCTTTTGCCGCAGTTTCTGCTGCCATCTGAGCAGCAAAAGGAGTACTCTTTCTGGAACCTCTGAAACCGAGGCCGCCGGCTGATGCCCAAGAAATTGCATTTCCGGCTACATCTGTAATTGTAACAATGGTATTATTAAATGTAGATTTGATATGTGCCGCACCGCGTTCAATATTCTTTTTCTCTCTGCGGCGACGTGTCTTTTTAACTGCCTTTGCCATTGTAATTTTCACCTCCTGAAAATACGAATATCTGTAAATCTTTACAGAAAATAATCAAAATTCATTTTGGCATTAACAATGCCGTGTTTGCATAAGAAAAAATAATGGTAGTACATTCTGTTTGAGAATAATTATTTCTTCTTGTTTGCGATAGTCTTCTTAGGACCTTTACGTGTTCTTGCATTTGTCTTAGAACGCTGACCTCTAACAGGTAAGCTCTTTCTATGACGCATACCACGGAAGCAGTTAATCTCTATCAAACGCTTGATATCAAGAGCTACATCACGTCTTAAGTCACCCTCAACGTTGTAGTTGTCGATTTCAGCTCTGAGTTTTGAAACTTCGTCCTCAGTTAAATCTTTAACTCTTGTATCGGGATTTACACCTGTTGCCGCAAGAATTTTTTTAGAAGTGGAAAGACCTATACCGAAAATGTAAGTAAGACCGATTTCTACTCTCTTTTCGTTTGGTAAATCCACACCTGCAATACGTGCCATAAATTTTCACCTCCATTGATTTTAGAAAAAAACAATCGGAGCAGAATTTCACCCGCTGATGCGGAATCAGCTTAAAAGTAATTGTGGTTCATAAGCCTGACCCTGCCCCATAAGAACCTTTGCATTAACCCTGCTTCTGTTTGTGACGCGGGTTTTCGCAAATTACCATTACTTTGCCTTTTCTCTTTATAACTTTACATTTTTCACAAATAGGTTTTACTGAAGGTTTTACTTTCATTTAATCCTTCACCTCCTAATTTTGACTCGCCCGATATTTATACATACTACCACATATAAATCGAACTGTATTATCATATCATATTTTTTTCAAGATGTCAAGCAATTTTATTAAAGCCTATAACTTTATTTTCTGTGGAATAATTTTTTCGTTGAGATTTCACGCAGAAAATTGATTTTTGCATAACAAAAATGGGTAAAGTTCATTACTTTACCCATTTAGATTAGAGTTTATTGTGTCAGCATATTTATTGCATCCTCTTTTGTAGAAACAAAAAACACATTATTTCCGTTGTTACTCTCATATATAAAATCTTTAAGCGGTTTGCTTGTGTAGCGGGAGTAATCACCATAAATTGCTATGCGACCACCATAATTGATATATTTTTGTAAAATCTCCCCTGCAAGACCTGTGCTAAGTATAAAGAAATCTTCTACAATTAACCTTTTATCAATAACAATGTTCTTGGTTCCTATATCATATTTTGCACTCATAAGTATGTCAAGCGCTGATTGTGTATCTTCAAAAACCTTTTTCTCACTATTCAACACCGCACATACTACATTATTTTTTTCGATTTTCTCAAATTGCATTTCTTATTCCTCACTAAAATCCAAGTTCATATATTAAGAAATAAGACTTATTTCCGCAAAATATACAAACAAAGTAACTATATTAATCATTTTCTGCTTATATTATAACACCTTTTCATAGTTCAGTCAATGGGTTTACTGCATTTTTAGCAATGTGCCCTGTTATGGTTATCACCTTCTGGTGGATATCCCCGAAGAAAGTAAAAAACGACACTTATGTATATTTGCCCATTAATTTTTCTAAAAACTCTATGCTTTTATGGGGTAAAATCAATAAAAAATATGGGTTCGGAAAATCTTCCGGGAAAAACCGACACCTATAAATGACACTTTTGAGATCTAGTCAAGTTCTTCTGCTTGTTGTATCATAAGTTGTATATCTTCCATAAATTGTGAATGCAAGTGGTCTGCGGCAACAAGTCCAAGAAAAATGTCATTAACTTGTGGTAATTCACAGATTAACTTTGCCAATCTCTCTTTACTGTCAATGGCAGTATAGCCTTTTATATGGTATTCCTTGCATATCTGCTTTAACTTTGTTATTCCGCAATTCCTGAAATATTTTCTCTTGTTAAATGTCAAAAGCCTGTCATTCTCGTCAAAAGTAAAGCCCATAATATTTGATTTTCTTCTCATTTCTTCCGTCAGTTCTTGCAGATTGTTTATATAATGGGTGGTAGGCTTTACATAATCAAGGATATTCCCAGCCTTTATATCCTCACTTCGGTATGCCGTTCCTTTATTTTGCAGTAAGTCAATCAGTATGTTTTCAGCGTCATGTCGGGAGGTGGGGTGTTCTTTGTTGTGGCTAATACTCCAATTATGCTTGAATACATACAATGCAAGGTATAAAGGTAAATATACAGTAGCAACACCAGTCAAGTTTTTGTTGATATGTCGCTTTAATTGAATGTGAAAACTGTCAATGTTATTCAATGTCAAGTGTTTTTCGGCTTTTAATCTCTCAAACTCTGCAAAACTTAATCTTCCGTAGTTTTCAACTCTGTCAAGCCCTTGTGTTTGATAATATCTTTTAAGGATTGTTTCTTCTGCCAATTCTCTGCCATTATGCGTTTCTGCCCAGTCCTTTTGCTCTTTTCTAACTATCTTCCTCATATCGGAAGGTTGTATGTAGTGGGGAATTGCATTATTATCACAATACCGAGTGTAGGCGTCATAATCGTCACTACAAAGGAAGGTTATATCCCCTAAATAATCACTAAAATAATCTTCAAGTATTTGAGAACTGCTTTTTCCCAAACCCGACAGAACTGCGGCAACATAGCCATTACTGTCTATTCCCGTAACTACACAAGCAAACTCTGGTCCAAAAATCCCAAGCTCGGAGGGTATATGTGTGTTTTCAAGTCGGGGTTTTCTCTCTTTTACTGCGGTTGGTGCAACATTGACTAATTCCATTGCACCCTTTTGATTTTCCCTGAAATATGTTTCGTCAACTTGAACTACACCAGATAATTTCGGCATTCCGTAGTGTTCTAAAAGGGCTTTTAAGAACTTATGTCTGTATAGCAAAATTGTGCCTTCTGAGGTATGCCACCCGTAGTCAACCTCCAAATTACGCCGACAAGCGGATAAGGATAAGCCCATTAAAGTATAGTTAATAACTGCAATCTGCACAGGTAGGGGGAATGTAGATTTGTCTGCAAAAGAACCTGTCATTATAGTATATGTTTTCCCACATTTTCTGCACTTATATCGGGTTTTTCCATAATCGTCTAATCCGTGTGGGTAATATAATCGGCTTGTGCAGTAAGGACAAGCAGGTTTTAACCCATATTTGTCAATAAAGATTTCATAATCTGTTGGTGGTCGGGTTGGCTTTTTCTCGGGTGGCAAAAAGCCCTTTAACACCCACGCCAAGTCTTCTTTTGACAAGGATTTTAATTCTCTTTTTAATTCTTTTAACCTTTTATCTATTTTAGGATATTTTTCCATTAATTTCTTTAATTGCATACCAATACACCCCCTTTTTCGATACTTATATTATATAAAAGTATGCAAATATTGTCAAATCGGCATTTCTAACAGTTATTATAAAATAACGGACATTTTTTATAAAACATCGGTAACTGTTTATAAAAGGGTAGGACAGAGAATATAAAACTCCAGAACTGAAATTATAAAAAATTACGGAAGGAATTATAAAATCTTTATACTGAAATTATAAAACAATCAAGCAATTTTTATAAAATGTCGGCATTAGTTTTATAAAAGGTTATTCCTGAAATTATAAAAGGTCTGCGGTAATATTATAAAAATCCGTCTTTAATTTTATAAAAAGTCGGTCAATGATTTATAAAAGTCTAAATGTTTTTTATAAATCTTCTGCAATCTTTTATAAAAGAGTAGGGATTTTTTATAATCGGTTTTATAAAAAACAAAAGAGATTTTATAAAACTTTCGACAGATTTTATAAAATCCCTAATATTGTTTATAATATGTGGAACTTTGCAACACAACCAATTATGCATATAAAAATGCCTTTACAATTCAATTTCTCTTTGAGATTTCAACGAAAAGTCCGTTCCACAGAAAATCGAGTTATAGGTATTAAAGTTATTAAAATAATTTGTTATGACACAGAAAAAATCCGCAAGAACAATAGTCTTGCGGATTTTGGGTTTATTCATCAATTATTCAGGCAAAATTACGAAAAGTTTAGCTGAATTCTTATAGAAATAGATGAGAATCTTGCTTGGTTCTACTCCGTCATCATATGCACTCAATGCATCGATTGCAGAAGTACGCTCGTCACTTGGTATTTCGATAATCTCTAATTCCTTACCTGTGTTATCATACTTTAGAACTGTTGCATTGCTAAAGTTCTTAATGTTATAGAGCAGTAAATCTTTTCCGCTATACTCCTCACTGTCTTTTGTAAGTTTTGTAGGAGCTATGGATATAGCATCTTCGTCTTTTGCATAAACGCTTCCTATGATTACACCATATTTTGATGACTCATTAATCTTGCCGAATATACCATAATCATTATCTTCGCCTACACGATAAATGAACTGTGTTCTTTCCTCGTCATCAACAAATGTGGTGTATCCATCAGAATCCGTACCCGCTCTGAATATATCACCCATTGAAAGTGAATCAACTAAGCTATCATCAGAGTCTTTCGATACCCACATAGAATCAAATGTACTTGTTGAAGAACTGCTTGTCTTATAGCCTCCCAACTTATACATACTGGTATCATCATTTGTTGCCTGTGTCTTACTTGTCATAATATATATAGGTGATGACTCCTCTATCTTCTTCGAGCTATCAACTCCGTAAGCTACAACTACCTTAGGAACATTTACGGCTGAAACATCGAATACTTCTACCATATACTTGCCTGTTGTACTAAACACAGATGATACAGTTGACTTTTTAAAGTTATTATAAACACCGTCTTCGGGGACTACAAATACAGTAGCATTACTTAAGTTTACCTTTGTACCATCGTAGGTAATAGTAGAAGTCGAACTGCTATAATCTGACGCAACATCCCTTGTAATAGTTGACAAAGTAGTAAGCTTATCTGATACAACTTCGCTGCCCTTGTCAACAGGAGTAGCAGTATAAACCTTATCTAATACAGTTTCACCGCTTACAGTCTTTGTTGTGTATTTGATTAACTGCTGAACGCCCTCAACACCTGTCTTACCATTGTCTGCAGCAATTCTTAATGCTTCCACTACATCTGTACCCTTTGAACAAGGCTCGCCATCAACTGATGTGCTTCTGTATGTTTTGAGGTATTGTGTACTGCCTGCAGAATTTATTATTCTGAATGTAACATCGCCGTCAAATGATTCTTTGTCCTCTGCATAGGCAACCACATAACCATAATATGTATTTACAGATGTCACATTTTTTGTATACGCAACAACATCTCCGTTCAGGTCAAGATAATATACACCTGAATCCTGATTCTGAGGAGCTTCATCCAGCTTTCCACCGTTCAACCAAGGTGCCGCATTTGATATATAATAATCTTTGCCTGATATTGTTATTGTGTCGTTCTGAACTGCACTGATTGTTCCTGTAACCTTATCGCTTAATACTATTGCCTTTTTCAACGGAGCAACGCCATTGCTCTTTGTGTAGCAAATAATATTTCCAACTGCTATTGAACTGAATTCAAGTTCCTTACCATTTTTGTCTACGATTGATAAATTTGAATCAGATGTCTTATCGAGCTTTAATGTTTTATTTTCAGCAGGCTGAATTACATTGTCAACAATTTCGTATGAAGTTGATGATTTGCTTGAAACATAATATACATCATAAGCCGTAATATCAATCACGTCATATGTTCTGTCATTATCGGAATCAATAAGTTTTACCTGACCGATAAGAGGAATCATACTTACATCAAAACGGCTTGCTCTTCCGTTGTTGCCGTAGAGCTTACCATTATAGATAACTACGTTATCCGATGAAATATTTGCAATCTTTTCTTTATTGTCATCCTTGTTCAAATAATATTTAATCTGATTGTTAGATGAAGTGCCGGTCTCAACATCAGAAGCACTTATAACAAGAGGCTCTGCATCACTTAAGACACACAACGCAATTGTTCTTGTGGAACCCGAAGTTGTGTAGTAGAAGTCAACCTCATATCCCATATAATTCTTTAAAGTGGTATCTGTTGTTACATATGTATGCAACTCATAGCTATTTGTGTCAGGCTCTTTTGCATAAATCATTATCTCGTTCTCACGAAGATTTATATCCTGCGAGTCCATACTTGTTACATCATTTGAGTATATTATACCTGTTGTCTTTTCATAATTTAAGTAGTCGTTCAAGATTGTTTTGTTTGTAACCTCGTTGTTCTCAACGATTCTAACATCAAGAGAATCGTAAAGAAGCTGTGCAATACAAGCACGGCTTGCAGGTGTTTCCGCAGCACCGATTTGAGAAGCCACTTTTGTAACACCCTTTTGAGCCGCAATACTGATATAGTTTGCATACCAAGGTGTAACATCCACAGATGTAGTATACCCTAAAGTACACATTATCATCTTAATTGCTTCCTCATATGCAACATTTGCACTCGGCTTAAACGTGCCATCATCATATCCGTTAATAACACCCTTTGCATACGCTGTATTAATGTTTGGGATTGCCCAATTATAATCGCCATTATTATCATCAATATCAGTAAACGGCAACTCAGCAGCACTTGTGTTTCCGATTGCCCCAAGTTTCAGCGTTCTCATAAGCATAGCTGTAAACTCTGCCCTTGTAACATTTTGGTCAGGTCTGAATGTGCTATCCTCATAGCCGTTAATTACGCCCATTGCATTTAACGTCTTGACAGCATCATAGTACACACTGTCAGATGTAACATCTGTCAGTTTTCCTGTTGTTGTTTCATCAGCAAAAGCAACAAAGCACGACAGTACCATAGCAACTGATAAAACAACACTTATAAAGTGTCTCATTTTTTTCATAGATATATAACCTCCGTAAATTTATATTTTCCTTACTATAACATTCTTTTTCTTTCATTCTATCATCTTTGATACAAAAAGTCAATTACGATAGTATGTCAATGTTTTACAAATTTGTAACACAATGTATCGTCTCAATCATTTGAACGTTTTTTTCTCATAAAAGAACTTTTTTCGGCCTTTTTATCCGTCTTTATATACACTATACTTTGCGGTCTGTTTGCGACCTCTATTACGTTTCCGTTTTCATCAATAATCTCATTAATCTTTTGTGTAAAAAAGCTACCGTCAGGACATAAGAATTCGACCTCGTCGCCAACAAAAAATCTGTTCTTCTGAACAACCTTTGCCGTCATACTCTCTTCGTCAAAGTCATCAACAGTTCCAACCATATCATAGTTGCGGATATACGAACTGCTGGCATAGTGCTGTTCCGAACCGCCTGGCTTGCCAAAATAAAAGCCTGTAGTATAATCTCTGTGACTTACCTTTTTAAGTTCGTCATACCACTCCTGTTTAAATTTCCAATTCTCAGGGTCGGCTATATATGAATCTATAGCTTGCCTATATGCCGCAACAACTGTTGCCACATAAAATTCCGACTTGACTCTTCCCTCGATTTTAAAACTCGAAAGACCACATTCCACAAGTTTATCTATATGTTCTATCATACATAAGTCCTTTGAATTATAAATGAATGTTCCCCTCTCATTTTCGTATACGGGCATATATTCTCCTGGGCGTTGTTCTTCCATCAAATAATACTTCCATCTGCAAGGATGAGCACAGGCGCCCTGGTTACTGTCGCGTCCCGACATATAGTTACTGAGCAAGCATCTGCCCGAATAGGATATACACATTGCCCCGTGCACAAAAGCCTCAAGCTCTAAGTTTGAATCTGTGCGTTCACGGATTTCCGATATCTCATCAAGGGACATTTCTCTTGCAAGAATAACACGCTTTGCTCCCATCTCATACCACTTGTTTGCACTTCTGTAATTCACGTTATTCGCCTGAGTGCTTATGTGAACATCAAGCTCAGGTGCGACTTCACGGGTTATGTCAAACATACCCAGATCCGACAGTATAACTGCATCTATTCCGATATCCTTGACCTCACGCAAAAATTTTTCATATTCGTCTATGTCCTTATTATGCGGAATAATATTTGCTGTAAGATACACTTTTTTTCCTCTGCTTTTGGCAAATTCCACACCCTGCCGTATCTCATCATTTGTAAAGTTATCAGCCGCAACTCTTAAAGAAAATTCTTCTCCTCCTATATACACTGCATCTGCACCATACGTCAATGCAGTTTTCAGTTTTTCTAAATTTCCTGCAGGGGCAAGAAGTTCCGGTTTTGCTAATTTTTTATTGCTATTCATTTTATCCTCCGTCATCAATCTGTTATTACAAATACCGACGGCAATTTGCTGCCGTCGGTATTAAAATCTTATCGATATTCTATGCCAACATAATTACAAATACCTTTTGCAATTCCCTCAGCAAAAGCCTGCTGATATTTTTCACTGCCTAAGTACTTAGCATCATTTGCAGAATCAATAAATCCTGTTTCAACCAATGCTGCTGTCATATTAGTATTTCTTAAAACGGCATATCTGGCATTCTTGACTCCGCGGTTTCTCAAACCAACCTCGTCAAGCATTCCCTCTTGAATATATGTTGCAAACACTTTTCCATCATTTGAACCTGTACAGTAGTATGTTTCTGTACCTGTACCCCCACCTGCATTACAGTGGATAGAAACAAACAAATCTGCTCCGTTTCTGTTGGCAATGTCCGCTCTGCGAGCAAGGCTGGCACTTACCGACTCAGTTGATACATTTTCCTTAACAGAATTTCTTGTCATTATTACCTGGAAACCATTTCTTTCAAGGAGAGGTTTAAGCTTCTCTGCAATATAGAATGTAATATCCTGCTCCCTCAAGCCATTGCCTGTGGCACCTGTGTCAACACCGCTGTTGTTATGTCCAGGGTCAATTACTATTAACATTCCATCAGAAGAACCGATAGGTATATACTCATATTCATTATCACTATCCGCAACAGTATAATTATTACTGTTCTCTTCTTCTTTTATATACTGCTCGTAATCTTCACCATAGTATTGAACCTTCTGATAATATTCGCGTTCAAGTGCCTCAGCATCTGTCGGCTCCCATATATCCTCAGGCTCATATGTGTTTGTAACAGTGCTGTCAACAACAGCAACAGTTGTTCCGCCTGATAATCTGTTTCCGCTTACATCAACCGCATCTGTTCCTGTCGCCTTATTCTCGCCCTTTATAAGCATCGAATTATAAACAATCTGAGCAACAAACGCTCTTGTTGCAGGCAACCCTATTGTGTATATTCCTCCGTCAAGTAATCCGCTTTTCTTTGCAACATCAACGTAACCCGAATACCACATAGGTCCAACCTTTGAAAGGGAGTCATCCCCTAAGCCGCTGGCACATACTACAACCTTAATTGCCTGCTCTGCTGTTACATTATCATTGGGCGAAAAACTTGTTTCCGTCATTCCGTTAACATAGCCGTTTTCATAACAATATGATATATATCCCTGTGCCCAACTGTCGCTTGCAACATCTGTAAATGGCGTTCCGCTTGTGGTATAATAATTTTCATTATAGTTATTCGCCCTTGCAACAAATGCACAAAACTCCGCACGTGTCGTCTTATCTCTGGGACCAAATCTACCGTCGCCTCTGCCCTGTATGATTCCTTCATTGCTAAGCTTATTTACAGCATTATAATATGTAGCAGTAATCGGAACATCTGAAAACTCCATACCAAATACTGCACTCTGTGCAAGCACAATAGCTAATATACATATTGTGCATACAACAACTGTCTTAATACGCATTCGCATTAATATCCACCTCAAAATTAATTTCTTTTTATCTAAAAAATTTTGCCATTGTGCATATTATAGCACATTTTAGCCCTTAAATCAATAGTTTTCCGTCGTTTTTTTATATTTTAAATTCAATATTCAACATTTTTTGTTAGTTTTGCATAAATATGCTCTGTTTGTCATACAAATGTAATATTTACACAATTCCGCTTTATAGTGTGTTCGGCTAATTATTATAACTCAAAATATTGTGTCAATGGTGTATTTGTCTGATAAAAAGAGTTTTTTGGCTGAACTCATTTTTTTGACAAATCTCGCTTGGTTTTTTTGTGCATATTTTCAACGTAATTGACTTAAATTCACGTTTGTGGTATACTTTTTTTAATCCTCTACATTAAGGAGAACGAATATGTGTGAAAAATCAAAGACCTGTTGTTTTACGGGTCATAGGATAATAAAAACCGAACATAAAGACACAATAACTCAAAATTTGTTGAAATTAATTAATACGCTTACCGAAAGAGGAGTGTATAACTTCATTGCAGGCGGAGCCTTAGGCTTTGATACTCTTGCGGCAAAGGCGGTTATTGCCACGAGAGAGCATAACCCCAACATCAAACTTACACTTGCGTTGCCCTGCAGAGAGCAAGCTAATAATTGGAATTTAAAAAACATAAATGAATATAACAATATTTTAGCTCTTGCAGATAACATCGTCTATGTTTCAGACAAATATTATGATGGATGTATGCAAAAACGCAACCGGTATATGATAGACAACAGCGACCACTGCATATTCTATATGTCCTCACCCAGAGGCGGTACCGCATATACAATCAAATACGCACTTACCTGCAATACAAATCTTCACAATGTAATAACAGGCATTACAAATATATAAAAATTGACGGAGCAGTAGAATTTGCTCCGTCAATTTATTACTGTTTTTATACTATTTGTGCACCGCTTTGAATATCATCAAGGGTTGATGTAACCACCAATTTTCCGTCGTACTCTGCTGATAAAATCATTCCGTTTGACTCATAACCCATCATCTTTCTTGGTGGGAAGTTAGCAATAAACAACACATTCTTGCCAATCAAATCTTCAGGCTCATAGTATTTTGCTATTCCCGAAAGAATCTGACGGCGTTCCGAACCGACCTCTAACTCAAATCTCAAAAGCTTGGAGGACTTGGGCACCTTCTCGCATACAACGACTTTTCCCACTCTTATGTCAAGTTTATCAAAATCATCTATGGTAACATTTTCTTTGTATGGTTCGATTTCAATTTTTTCTTCCTTGGGCATCAATTCGTCTTCAAGCTCCTTAAGTTTCTGCTCCGCGTCAATACGGGCAAACAAAGGTTCAGCCGCTCCTACCTTTACACCCGACTTTGTCTTTCCAAACTCGGCAAGGCTCTCCCATGACAACTCATCCACTCCTGTTTGCTTTGCAATGGCAACCTGAGTATCAGGCATAAACGAGCCGAGAAGTGATGTGATAAATCTAATGGCTTCAATCAGGTTATACATAACCGTCTTAAGCTGCTCACGGCCCTCATCAGACTTCGCAAGTACCCACGGCATTGTTTCGTCTATATACTTGTTGGCACGGTTTACAATTCCCCAAATGCAGTCCATTGCATCTGCCACCTTTAACTTATCCATACACTCGGCGGTTTTCTTTGCATTGTTTACGCAAAGTTCTGCAAGACTGTCGTCAAAATCTGTTTTTTCCGCAGGTGCAGGAATAACTCCGTCAAAATACTTGTTGACCATAGACACAGTTCTGTTCACAAGATTTCCGAGAGTGTTTGCAAGCTCTGAGTTATATCTTGAAATCAAAGTTTCAAAAGTGATTGTGCCGTCTGATGCAAAAGGCATTTCGTGCAACAGATAATATCTTACTGCATCGACACCGAAATTCTTCACCAAATCGTCTGCGTAGATAACATTGCCTATTGACTTACTCATTTTGTCCTCGCCGTTTAAAAGCCACGGATGACCGAAAATCTGTTTCGGCAACGGCTCTCCCAACGCCATAAGGAAGATTGGCCAATATATTGTATGGAACCTTAAGATATCCTTTCCTATAATATGCACATCAGCAGGCCAATACTTATCGTAATTTTCGCCCTTTTCGTCACAGCGATAGCCAAGAGCAGTTATATAGTTTGTCAACGCATCAAGCCATACATAAACTGTATGCTTTGGATTCATAGGAACTTTAATTCCCCAATCAATTTTTGTTCTTGACACACACAAATCCTGTAATCCGGGCTTTAAGAAATTGTTTACCATCTCTTTTTTTCGGGACTCGGGCTGAATGAAGTCAGGATTTTCTTCTATATATTTCATCAACCTGTCGGCATACTTGCTCATTTTAAAGAAGTATGCTTCCTCGTGCTGTTTGTGAACCTCGCGTCCGCAATCGGGACATTTGCCGTCTACAAGCTGAGTTTCTGTCCAGAACGACTCACAGGGCGTGCAGTACCAATCCTCATAAGAGTCAAGATATATGTCACCTTGGTCATATAACTTTTGGAAAATCTTTTGTACTGTTTCAACGTGATAGTCGTCTGTTGTTCTGATAAACTTATCATAACTTGTATTCATCAAATCCCAAATATTTTTGATTTCCGACGCAACGCCGTCAACGTATTCCTTAGGACTAATGCCTGAGGCTTCAGCCAACTCCTGAATTTTCTGTCCGTGCTCGTCTGTTCCCGTACAGAAGAATACATCATATCCCATATATCTTTTAAATCTTGCAATAGCGTCTGTCAGCACTATCTCATAGGTATTGCCTATATGCGGTTTTCTTGAAGTATACGCAATGGCTGTGGTAATATAAAACTTTTTCTTATCTTCCATTATATATTTTCCTCCGACTTATAATTAATTACTGTTTCATTGCTCCCCATCAAATGGTACGCCAAAATGCTTATAGGCAAGGGGTGTAACAACCCTGCCCCGAGGCGTCCTGCTCAAAAAACCAATCTGCATCAGATACGGCTCGTAAACATCCTCAATGGTATCGCTTTCCTCGCCGATTGTGGCGGCAAGAGTGTCAAGTCCGACCGGTCCTCCGTTATATAGACGGATTACGGTCATAAGCATTCGTTTATCTATTGCATCAAGGCCAAGAGGGTCAACCTCCATTCTGCCAAGTGCATCATTTGCCACATCAGCAGTTATCATTCCGTCAGCCTCAATTTCCGCAAAATCCCTGACACGTTTGAGTAACCTGTTGGCTATTCTCGGCGTTCCTCGGGAACGAGAAGCAATCTCAGCCGCACCATCTTTATCTATTCCGATATTTAAAATGTCGGCACTGCGGGTTATTATCTCTGAAAGTTCGTCCCTTGTATACATCTCCAAACGGGAAATCACACCAAATCTATCTCTCAGCGGAGCCGTCAGTGCCCCCGCCTTAGTTGTTGCACCTATCAGCGTAAAATGTGGTAAATCGAGGCGTATAGACCTTGCTGACGGGCCCTTACCTATAATAATATCTAAGGCATAGTCCTCCATAGCAGGATATAATATCTCTTCTACGCTACGGCTTAAACGATGAATTTCATCTACAAAGAGAACATCACCCTCACCTAAATTAGTGAGCAACGCTGCAAGGTCACCCTGCTTCTCAATGGCAGGGCCTGAGGTTATCCTGAGATTAACACCCATCTCGTTTGCTATTATACCTGCAAGGGTTGTTTTTCCCAACCCTGGGGGACCATATAGCAACACGTGGTCAAGACTGTCGCCTCTCTTTTTGGCCGCATCAATATAAATCTTCAGATTTTCCTTCGCCTTTTTTTGACCTATATACTCAGACAGTTTCTTTGGGCGTAAGCTATATTCAATTTCGCTGTCACCGTTCATCTCTGATGATGTGACAATTCTGTTTTCATTTTCAAGCTCC
The DNA here is from genome assembly GCA_902760955.1 of uncultured Ruminococcus sp. Lineage (GTDB taxonomy): Bacteria > Bacillota > Clostridia > Monoglobales > Monoglobaceae > UMGS1820. The sequence continues at coordinate 28,060 of CACWIG010000001.1, forward strand.
ATCAAATCAAACCCTTACATCAAATTCTTTAAAGCATACTTTATTCTGTCCTCTACATAACCGCTTGCACCCTTTAATGCCTTTTCCGCCTCAGCAGAGCTGTAACCCAGAACAACCAAGGCAGACAACGCCTCATCACCCTCTGAGGTTACAGGCGAGAACTGCTCCTCAACATCTTTATTATCAATCTCTACGTTTTTGAATTTATCTTTTAATTCAAGTATTATTCTTTGCGCACCCTTAGGACCTAACCCGGGTGTGTTTGAGGATAGATATTTACTGTCACCTGTCACCACACACAACGCAAATTTAGATGTGGAAATATGCGAGAGCAACGCCGCCGCCGTCTTTGCACCCACTCCCGATACACCAAGTATCATTTCAAAGGTTTTTCGCTCCTCCTGAGTAGTAAAACCATACAGCGAAAATATATCCGAGTTCGTATTTATATGAACGTAAATATACAGCTTAACCGTTTCTCCGACCTCTCCCACATTTGCAAGGGATGTCAGAGTTGAATATATACGATATCCTATTCCGTTGCACTCAACAACAGCATAGTTATCGTTTTTTTGTATTAATTTTCCTGAAATATACTCAAACATACTTTGCCCTCCGTCCTATTATTTTATCACATATAATCCTTATAATCAAGGCATATTTAACATTTTTTTACCAATACGTCCGAAATAGCTTTTTCAGCCACAAAAAAACGACTCGGACAAACCGAGTCGTTTTTATTGACATAAGTTAGATTACTTAAGTTCAACAGTTGCGCCAACTTCTTCAAGCTTAGTCTTGATTTCTTCAGCTTCTTCTTTAGCAGCACCCTCTTTAAGAGTCTTAGGAGCGCCATCAACAAGAGCCTTAGCATCAGCAAGACCTAAACCTGTGATTTCTCTAACAACTTTGATTACCTTAATCTTCTGGTCACCTGCGCTTGCGAGAACAACATCAAAATCTGTCTTCTCTTCAGCAGCAGCACCGCCAGCAGCAGCACCGCCTGCAACCATAACGGGAGCAGCAGCAGATACACCAAACTCTTCCTCTAATGCCTTTACAAGGTCATTTACTTCAAGTAATGTTAATTCTTTTATTTCATCAAGAATCTTTGTTACGTCAGCCATTTTAATTTCCTCCATATTTTAAAATTTTCTAAAGTTTTCTAAATATAATTTACTATTAGCTTATGCCTCTGTTGTTTCTTCAACAGGAGCCACTTCCTCAGCGGGAGCAGCCTCTTCAGCGGCACCGCCCTGACCTGGAACAGCCTCCTCATCAACAATAGCCTGCAATGTTCTTGCAAGAGCGCTGATAGGTGACTGCAATGAACCAAGCATCTTTGAGATAAGAACTTCTTTTGACGGAATAGATGCATACATCTTAATTTCATCAACAGATACTACCTTACCATCAATAAAACCTGATTTGATTTCAAGAGCCTCGTTGGCCTTTGCAAATTCAACAAGAACCTTAGCAGGTGCAATAACATCTGCATCACTTGTTGCAATAGCAGTAGGTCCGTGCAAAATCGGATCTAACTCCTCAAGTCCAACTTCCTTAGCAGCAAGACGGGTAAGATTGTTCTTTACAACAGTATAGTTAACGCCTGCTTCTCTTAACTTAGCACGAAGCTCAGTATCCTGTGCAACGGTAAGTCCTCTGTAATCGGCAACTACACCTGCCTGTGCATTCTGAAATCTCTCTTTAAGCTGTTCAACAATCGCCTTTTTGCTTTCTAATACTTTTTCACTTGGCAATGTGATATCCTCCTTTCCGAATTTAATTCCGCTCGGAATATCAACAAAAACCCCGAATGTCGCAAACATTCGGGGAATAGTGCAATATTGCATCTGTATCCTCGGCAGGACTTACGGCATAGCCACCTGCTGTCTGCGGAACATATAATTTAATTATTTTTTAATTAAGCAAGTTTAGTTGGGTTAATTTTAATACCAGGTCCCATTGTTGAAGCAACAGTAACCGATCTTAAATACTGACCCTTTGCAGCTGCAGGCTTAGCCTTGATAACTGCACTCATAAGTGCTTCAAAGTTTCCTGCAAGTTTTTCTGCACCGAAAGAAGCCTTACCAATCGGACAGTGAATGATGTTGCTCTTATCAAGACGATACTCTATCTTACCTGACTTAATCTCAGCAATAGCCTTTGCAACGTCAGGAGTAACAGTGCCCGCTTTCGGGTTAGGCATCAATCCCTTAGGACCGAGTATTCTACCTATTCTACCAACAACACCCATCATATCAGGTGTTGCAACAACAACATCAAAATCAAACCAGTTCTCAGACTGAATTTTCTGTGCAAGTTCTTCTGCACCAACATAATCTGCACCTGCAGCCTTAGCCTCATCAGCCTTGCCCTCACGTGCAAATACCAAAACACGAACGTCCTTACCTGTACCGTTAGGAAGAACAACAGCACCTCTTACCTGCTGATCAGCGTGTCTTGAGTCAACACCCAGCTTAACGTGTAATTCAACTGTTTCATCGAACTTAGCTGTTGCAGTTTTGCAAACTAAATCCAAAGCGTCAGCAGGGTCATATAACTTTCCTTTTTCAAGCAGCTTAACGCTGTCCTGATACTTTTTACCTTTCTTCAATGTATAATCCTCCTATGGTGGTTCTGCAGGGTATCTCCTACCCCTCCCACTATTTTAGAAATGTTAAAGATTACTCTTCAACAGTGATGCCCATTGAACGGGCTGTACCTGCAACCATTGACATAGCTGCTTCGATAGATGCAGCATTAAGGTCAGGCATCTTTGTTTCAGCAATACTCTTAAGGTCTTCCTTGCTGAGTGTTGCAACCTTTTCTTTGTTAGGAACACCTGATGCTTTCTGTATCTTACAAGCCTTTTTGATAAGAACAGGAGCAGGCGGAGTCTTTGTAACAAAAGTAAAGGAACGGTCCTGATAAACTGTGATTACAACAGGAATAACAAGACCTGCATCTTTCTGTGTCTTTTCATTAAACTGCTTGGTGAAGTCCATAATGTTTACACCGTGCTGACCGAGTGCAGGACCAACCGGTGGAGCCGGAGTAGCCTTACCTGCAGGGATCTGGAGTTTAATGTAACCTGTGACTTTCTGTGCCATTATAAATACACCTCCTCATTTCACAAACGTGGTAATATCGGGATTGCCTCTCTGACAAACCCTCCCACCAATCGCTGTCGCGATTTTATAAAAACGGACTCAGCCGTGTGGGTAACTTTTTTATGATTATATCAAAATTTGAAATGTTTACACTAAAGCTTCTACCTGATTAAATTCAAGCTCAACATCTGTATCTCTGCCAAACATTGATACTTTTGCTTTAATCTTTTTCTTTTCCATATCAATGTCGGTAATTACACCAACAAATCCTTCAAGTGCACCATATTTAACTCTGATACTATCACCTGTGTTAAAGTCGAGCTTAATAACCTGATGTTCAAGTCCCATATTAATGACCTCCGCCTCAGTGAGAGGAACAGGCTTAGAACCTGGGCCAACAAAACCCGTAACACCACGGCAGTTTCTGACAATATACCAGCTTTCATCTGTCATAATCATTTTAATCATAACATAGCTTGGAAATATTTTGCGTTCAACCACCTTTTTTTGGTTATCCTTAATCTCGACGACTTCTTCCATCGGAATCTTAATATCCTGAATTATATCAGACATATTACGATTTTCGACAGTCTTCATAATATCGGCCATTACTTTGTTTTCATAGCCGGAATAAGTATGTGCAACATACCATTTAGCTTCTTTTGCCGCCATAATATTCGGGAAAAATCCCCTTCCCTCCTATCAGTTATCTGTTAAACATCAATGACATTAACCAAGTAAAGAGCCAATCCAAACCGCAGATAACTACACCGACAATCAAAACATAGACTATAACTGTGATTGTATTCTGTCTGACCTTAGCAAAGGTAGGCCATACAACCTTTTTCATTTCTGCCTTCACATCTTTAAAGTAGTTAACCATTCTTGCAAAAGCATTTGGTTTTGTCTTATCCATATTAATAATCTCCCTTACTTTGTTTCCTTATGCAGGGTGTGCTTTCTGCAGAAAGGACAATACTTATTTAATTCGAGTCTGTCAGGGCAGTTCTGCTTATTTTTGGTTGTATCGTAATTTCTCTGCTTACATTCAGTGCAAGCTAATGTAATTTTTGTTTGCATTTTCTTCACCTCATTATTTAGATTTAAAAAGCAATGCAAACATTTTTTATCAAGGTCAAGCATCGCTTTCCACAACACAAATAAAACCTCTTTTGAGAGGTGTAATTATTATAGCAGATTTTATTAGGTTTGTCAACATATTTTTTTAAATAAATGGGAATTTACGTTGATTTACTATATATTGTTGTTTTTAGGATTGCGTATGTAAATATGTTGTATCTAAATCCATTGCGTTTTATAATATGAATTCAAAATAATTTTTTAATTTTGTGTATTGTAGGGCAGGGGCTTGCTCCTGCCGAGTAATGCGTAAATTCAAAATAATTTTATTTGATTAATTGCCCAAAGCCCATACATTCGCCAAGCCCAACCGCAATGAAAGAATTATTTTGAATTTATATATTGTAGGGGCGATTCACGAATCGCCCGTTTGTAGTGTCGGCAATAGCCTCACTTGCGTATTCGTAGGGGACGGCGTCCTCGACGTCCCGCAAGCTCCCTTACGCATCTGTAGGGTTCGGCGTCCTCGACGAACCGCAGGATCCCTTGCGTATTTGTAGGGGACGGCGTCCTCGACGTCCCGCAAGCTCCCTTACGCATCTGTAGGGTTCGGCGTCCTCGACGAACCGAATACAGTTGCGATTGTAATTTACGTTATGCATTAGTGGGAATATATCCGCCAATCCTTCAATCAGCTTTCGCTGACAGTTCCCTCTACGCAAGTGTTACACTTGTGTTGGCAATTTCACATATTTGCGGGACGTCGGGGACGCCGTCCCCTACAAAAAGAACAACAATTATTCATTAAAATACTTTGATTTTCGGAACAGCAAACGGGACGTCGAGGACGCCGTCCCATACAGATTTTTGGGGCAATAATTTAATGAAATTATTTTGAATTCATATATTACGGGGTATTCCGATTGGTTTTCGGCAGGAGCAAGCCCCTGCCCTACAATGCGTAAAACCAAAATAATTTTGTTGAATAATTGCCCTTCGCCCATACATTCGCCAAGCCCGAATGCAATGAAAAAATTATTTTGGTTTTACAGGAAAAGGCATATTTGGTTTCATTGCCGCCGCGGTAGGCAAGGCGGAACAGGGTACGGCGATTATTCAAAACCAAATATGCCTTAAATTATATTTAGAATTTCACATATTTGCGGGACGTCGGGGACGCCGTCCCCTACAAAAAAACATCATTTATTCATTAAAATACTTTGATTTTCGGAACAGCAAACGGGACGTCGAGGACGCCGTCCCCTACAGATGTTATGGATAATTATAATGAAAAAATTTTTGACATACTGTAGGGGCGATTCACGAATCGCCCGTTTGTCAATATGCAAAAAAAGAGAGATCCGAAGATCTCTCTTTTATTATAAACTAATCTATACAATCAGTTTAGATTATTTTACGTTGTACTTACCAAAGTCGTTAGCCTTGTAGATTACAACATCCTGTACATCACCATCATAAGAGATAGCAAGTACGAAGTCCATCATACCAAGTGCATCTTCATCTGCAGCAACCCAAACATCATCAGCGTCTGCTCTGCTTACAACCTTAAGTGTAGATGAGTTAGCCTGTTCGATAAGATCTTTGTCGTAAGATACATCAGAAGCAGCACCAACATATACGTTACCTGATCTTCTTGCAGGGTCAACAACGTATACATTTACGCCATCGCCAACCTTGATTGTTTCTGAGTTACCATCAGCGAAGTCATATCCACCTGAAACAACAGGAGCATACTGAATCTTCTTACCTACTGATGTGTAACCTACAACAGGACCATATTCGTAACTTTCCTTACCGGAAATATTCATAGCTAATGTGATGTCACCATCTTCATCATGTTTGGTAATGTCTCTGCTGTATGCAGCAACTTTTCTACCTTCTGTAATGGTTGTACCATTGATAGCGAGCTTCCAAGCATCACCCTGTGCAGTGCTATCCTTGTCAAGTGCATCACCATCATAATCTGCATCTGTGTAAGCTGTAGCCTTAACACCGTTCATCCAATATGTTACAGAAGCTACCTTTGTTCCGTCAACTGTTGCTTCACCAACAGAGTCGATGATTGCAATGTTGCTTGAACCTGAGATACCGCCTGAAGTATTGAAGAGAACGAGTACGCCTACTGTGTCATCATAATCATATACTTGAGCGAAGTCATAGTCATCAGCTAAAGCTGCAACTGTACCAACCTTAGATGCTGTCTTAGAAGCATCACCGTTAATTTCTTCTGCAACTGTATCGTATACCTTTTCGCCTGAAGAACCATTGATAAAGAATACGATTGTAGAATCGTCTATATCATACTTCTTAGTGCCAACAGCCATTCTCTGGTTGTCTTCGTCATAAGAAGCTGCTCCTTCTTTGTTGAGGCACAATGAACCATCATCAGGATCATCCTGTGCGAATGTGATTGTCTTAATGTAGTTACCGCTTAAGCTATAAGTAACGAGCTTGTTCTTTAAAGCAGTTGCTAACTTATCAGCATTTGTAGCTGAAAGGTTTTCAACCTTAACAGTATCCTTTTCAGCATCTATGCTAAGAGCTGATGCTAATGTAGAACCTGCATTTTCAACTGTTACAGTTGTTGAGAAGTAAACATCACCAACAGCACCTGTCTTGTCAAGATACTGAACTCTGATGTTCTGCTTACCAAAGTCATCAGATGTAGCTACTGCATTAAGGATGTATGCATAAGCATCTGAACCTGTTGTGCCACCCTTCTTGTCATATGCTACGATCTTACCATACTTGTCGATGTAGAATACACCACTTGCATCAGATGAAAGTTTTCCGCTGAGCTCAGCGTTTTCAGCTACATCATAGAATGTGCCGTCAATCATATATTCCTTGCCATCTGCTGAAGATGTAGATGAACCAACTTCTGAAATCTTGCTTGAAATCTTACCTGCATCAATTACTTCTGCTACATAGTAGTCATTCTTATCATTTGCAAGAACTGAGAGAACATCCCACTCTGTGAGCTGGGTGTAATCATAAGCTTCACCATTCTTTGTGAGTTCGATAATCTGTGTATCATCATCTTCATCAAAGATAAGTTCAATCTTCTTGCCATCTTTACCTGATGGTGAATTCTTGAATGAAACTTTACCATTACCACTTACTTCGTCAACAACTGCTGCTGCAGCAATTTCTATTGACATTACGTTGTAAGTTGTTCCAACACCATTATCAAGAAGTGTGATCTGACCACTCCAAGTTTTGGTGTCTAAAAGATCCTTAACATCTGATACTTCTGTTGAGTATGCAACACCATTGTAGAGAACATAGTCGATATCAACCTTTACATCAGTTGTTGAACGAGCAGAATCGTCTTTGTAATACTTGAAAGTTGTACCATCATAGTCATCAAACAAATCGAGAGAAACAGTGATTTCCTTGTTCTTGTTTGTTTCAGCTACGCTGAGAACATTGTATTCACCGCTCTTTGATGTTTCCTTAAGGTAGAAGGTAACTTCCTTACCAATTGATGCACCTGCATTTGAGCCGTTTGCATAAATTGTAGAAACCTTACTTAACTCATAGTTACTATAATCGTCATCAGCATTGAAGTCGATTTTGATTTCTTCTTCCTTATCTGTATCGATTGTCTTAGCACTTTCTAAAGTTGTAACAGCATTAGCTTCAACAACACCTGTACCCTTTACAACGCCGAGATCTCTTGTTAAGAGAGTTTCGAAATCATTACCGTTCTTACCATGGTAGATAACATACTCAGCTTTGTCACCATAGGTGTATCTGTCCATAAGAGGTGTGTCGATTGCGTTGTAAACCAACTGAGCAACCTGACCTCTTGTAGCCTTAGCACCGATTGCACCGCCAACTACGCCATCAAGAACGCCGTATCTCTGAGCTGCGAGAAGGTGACCTGCATAGTAACCGCCGTTATCCTTTACGAAAGGAGCATAACCGATAGCTTCAACAACCATCTTTATAACCTGCTCATAAAGAACTTCGTCTTCAGGACCGAAAGTACCATCGCCGTAACCATTAATGATACCTGCAGCTGCTGCCTGTGCGATGTAACCTGAAGCCCAGTGACTTGAAGGTACATCTGTAAACTCTGTTGCTGAGTTTGAAGCAGCGTTGATATTCTGCATTCTTTCAACGATTGCTGCTACCTCAGCTCTTGTGATTGTGTCGTTAGGTCTGAACACCGCATTACCGTTGTCATCTTTATCACCGGTTAAGATGTTGAGACTGCTTAACATTTCGATAGCTTCAGCATAATTGTCGCCATCTTTAACATCAGTATAACTCTGAGCGAAAGCTACAGTGCTAACTAACATAGCGAAAACTGCTACTAAAGCAATTACCTTTTTGAGATTTTTCATTCCCAAGTCCTCCTTAAAAATATAAATTTAATTTTTTTCCAACTCTAACTACGTCTGTTTACAACGTAGATAAGTCAACAACACATACCGATTTGCAGTATAGTCATTAACTTATTTTACATTATAGCACCTTGAGGGTGTAAATGTCAATAATAATTTAAAATTTTAATAGTTTTGTAACAAACTTACCAAAAAATTTCAATTTAAGATCGTTTACTTAAAGCTATTTCCCAACAAAATGGGCTATTTTTGTTTATTTTGTGGCTTTATGCTGTGTTATCGGCAATGTTTGAAACAAATCCATATATCTTTTTGTATTATTTTAATACCACAGGCAAGATATGTCAAGTGATTTTTTTATTTGTAAATTTATTTTAATTTTTATTTTACCATAACGTATAAATTATAAATATAAATATTTCGGCGGGAGCAAGCCCCCGCCCTACGACGGCGGCAATGAAACCAAATATGCCTTCGGACAACAAATTCAAAATAATTTTTCATTGCATTCGGGCTTGGCGAATGTATGGGCGAAGGGCAATTAATCAAATAAAATTATTTTGAATTTTGTGTATCGTTCGGCAGGAGCAAGCCCCTGCCCTACAACATTATGTAATATGTTTCAGGGTATCTCTGACAAACGGGCGATTCGTGAATCGCCCCTACAAATATTCAGGAGAGCTTGCGGGACGTCGAGGACGGCGTCCCCTACAAATACGCAACGGATCTTCCGGGACGTCGAGGACGCCGAACACTACAAATACGCAGGAGAGCCTGCGGGACGCCGAGGACGCCGTCCCCGACAAATACGCAAGGGAGCCTATATATTAAGGAAGAGATTTGGTTGTAACAAAAAAATAATTAATTAAATATAGCTTGAAGATGGTATTTTATTATGATATAATCTAATGAGTATATTTTATTGTGGCGGTGGTTTATATGAAAAAGGTATTTATAAATAACATTGCAATAGGCGGAGGGGAACCTATTGCGATACAGTCTATGCTTAATGTTCCCACAACAGATATAGGTTTGGCTGTTTCGCAAATCAACCGCTTATATGATGCAGGCTGTGACATTGTGCGTCTTGCTGTTCCCGACGACAAAGCGGCTGACGCTATGGCTGAGATTGTCAAGCAATCGCCATTGCCCATAGTTGCCGACATACACTTTGACTATCGTTTAGCCCTGAAGTGTATTGACAACGGAGTGAGCAAAATCAGGATTAATCCAGGTAATTTAGGCGGTGAGGAAAGAGCCGCCGCAGTTGCAAAAGCCGCAAGTGCCGCCAACATTCCTATCAGGATTGGTGTAAACGGCGGTTCTTTAGAGGAAGGCTTATTGGAAAAGTGCAACGGTGACCTTGCTCGTGCAATGGTTGAGAGTGCGCGCCGACACATTGACATACTTAACAAAAACAATTTTGACGATATTGTGCTTTCTATGAAGTCCTCTGATGTTAAGACCACCATAAACGCCTATCGGCTTGCAAGAGAAGAGTTTGACTATCCCTTGCATTTAGGCGTTACCGAGGCAGGCACTACCGAAGCAGGCATAGTTAAATCGGCAATCGGTATTGGCTCGCTTTTAGCAGACGGAATTGGCGATACCATACGTGTTTCGCTGACTGACGACCCTGTGAAAGAGGTTGAGGCGGCAGCACAGATACTTAAAGCTCTTGATATGTACGGCGACTGCATCAACATTGTTTCGTGTCCCACCTGTGGCCGAACCAAGATTGATTTAATCAAAATTGCCAACGAAGTAAATGATGCTGTTAAAAATATTCGCAAAAAGCTGAAGGTTGCCGTTATGGGTTGTGTTGTCAACGGACCAGGCGAAGCATCAGATGCGGATATTGGTATTGCAGGCGGTGACGGCTGTGCAGTTCTTTTCAAAAAAGGCAATATTATCGGCAAAATTGCCGAAGATAAAATTGTGGAAACTCTTGTAGAAGAGATAAATAAAATGTGAGTATATTATTAAAGGAAGATTATAGATGCAAAACGGAATTTTAGACTTGTTTGACCGAGTGTCAGTTAAAGAAAGCTTTGCCCAACAGCTTGAAAAAACGGAAGTTATTTCGTGCAAGGTAGACCTTGAAGGCAACAGAATAGATATATCTTTGCTGTGCGACAAGCCCTTGTGTCGACTTGATTTGCTTGAATATTCAGACGCTGTAATGTCTGTCTATCATTTAAGCGACATAGATATCAGCTTGAGTTTACCGAATTTTACTCCTGATGAGGAATATCTAAACGGCTTGATTGACGCTTTTTTATACAACTGTAAGGTATGTCAGCCTTTTCTTGCAAGTGCAAAATGCACTTTAGACAACGATACTGTTACAGTATCGGAAATCCTTGGAGGAGAAACCCTTTTATCTCGCAACAACTTTTGCGAATTTATCCGCTCTGCAATATTAAAGGAGCTTGGTAAGGACTATGATATTGCTTTGGAATTTAAAAATATAGATATGGACAACTTTATCGCGGAGCACGACAAAATTGAAAGGGAAATCAGCGAAAAAAAGGCTGTTCGTGCTGTTGCAACAGAGGAAAATACTACGATAAAATCAGGGTTATTATACGGCAGACCCATACCCACACCTGCTGTACCGATTATTTCGCTGAGCCTTGCACCCGACGGGGCATCGCCCGAAACATATGTTATTGCAGGCGAGGTTTTGACCTTAGAAATCAGAGAAATAAAGGGAAATGAACGCTTTGGCGGAGGTCCGAGAAATTCCATTACCTTTGCTGTGGGTGATGACTCATACGCTTGCACCTGCAATATTTTTGCTGATGCTGAAAGGCTGTCATCAGTTAAAAAATATGTGGCTGAAGGAAAGATTGTCAAGGTTTCTGGCACATATGAATTTGACAAATTTGCACGCAAGCCTATTCTGAAAGCACGCTCTATTGAGCTTTTGGAAAGTCCGCCAATTCCAATGGACACCGCAGAAGAAAAGCGTGTTGAACTGCACCTGCACACAAAGATGAGTGCAATGGACGCTGTATCCTCCGCAGGAGATTTAATAAAGCGTGCCGCAAAGTGGGGGCATAAAGCTATTGCGATTACCGACCACGGCGTTGCACAGGCTTTTCCTGATGCACACAAGGCTGTATCTAATATAAAGAAAAGCGGTCAGGACTTTAAAGTTATATATGGTATGGAGGGGTATCTGATTAACGATTGTGACTCGTCATCAGCTTTTGCCGCCCTTGACCCCAATGCTGACTACGTTGTTTTTGATATTGAAACAACAGGACTTTCGGCAAGCAACTGCAAAATAACGGAAATCGGTGCTGTTAAAATCGAAAAGGGCAAGGCTGTCGACAACTTCTCTCAGCTTATCAACCCTGAGGTACATATCCCTGACAACATTACAGATTTGACAGGTATTTCTGATGATATGGTTATGGACAAGCCTAAGATTGACGAGGTTTTGCCTAAATTCCTTGACTTCTGCAAGGGCTGTACTGTTGTGGCACACAACGCCTCCTTTGATTGCGGGTTTATTCGCTATAACGCAACCGCTCTCGGTTTGGAATTTCATAACAAAATTGCTGACACTCTGCTTATGTCAAGAGAGCTTTTCCCCAACGAAAAGAAACATTCCCTTGACGCTGTTTGCGACCGCTTAGGCGTCAGTCTGGAAAACCACCACCGCGCTGTTGATGATGCCACGGCTACGGCTGAGATTTTTCTTAAGCTGATGGAAATTCACAGCAAGTCTTCATCCGAATACAAAGAAAAGAACATTAACTCTAACCCCGATATGATTAGGAGTTTGCCCAGATATCACATTATTTTGCTTGCAAAAAATTATGTAGGATTAAAGAATTTATACAAGCTTATATCCTGTTCAAACCTGAAATATTTTTACAAAAAACCGTTGTTACCCAAAAGCGTAATTGAAAAGCACCGCGACGGAATTATAATAGGCTCTGCCTGCGAGGCAGGTGAGCTTTACCGCTCAATAATCGGCAAAAAAAGCAAGGAAGAGCTTAAAAAGATTGCCTCCTTCTACGATTATCTCGAAATACAGCCTATTTGCAACAACTCGTTTATGCTTCGCAACGGCACTGTGGCATCTGAGGCGGATCTGATTGACATTAACAAGCAGATAGTTGCCTTGGGCGACAATTTGAATATTCCCACAGTTGCCACCTGTGACGTGCATTTTATGGACAAGTCTGATGCAATATACAGGCAGGTTTTACTTGGGGCGCAAGGCTTTTCCGATGCTGATGACCAACCTATGCTGTACCTTCGGACAACCAATGAGATGCTTGAGGAATTCTCGTACTTAGGCGAGGAAAAGGCATATGAAGTTGTCGTTTCAAATACAAATATGATTGCTGATATGTGTGAAGAAATTCAGCCTGTTAAAGACGGCTCCTATCCGCCGTCAATCGAAAACTGTGAAGAGGACCTTATCAATATGTGTCACGAAAAGGCTCACAGAATATACGGCGAGGTTCTGCCCGATATTGTACAGAAGCGTATGGATAAGGAGCTTGATTGTATTACCAAATATGGATATTCCGTTATGTATATGATCGCTCACAAGCTGGTAAAGAAGTCAAACGAAGCAGGATACCTGGTTGGTTCCCGTGGCAGTGTGGGCTCGTCATTTGCCGCTTTTTTATCCGATATTACCGAGGTAAATGCCTTATGTCCCCACTATATTTGCCCCAACTGCAAGCACAGTGAATGGTTTGAACACGGCGAATATCCCACAGGCATTGATATGCCTGACAAGCTGTGTCCTGAGTGCGGTACCAAAATGAAGAAGGACGGACTTATGATTCCTTTTGAAACCTTTCTCGGTTTTAAAGGCGACAAAGTACCTGATATTGACTTGAACTTCTCGGGCGAATATCAGGCAACGGCTCACAAATACGTCGGTGAGTTATTCGGTGATGAATATGTTTTTAAGGCAGGTACAATCAGCACAATTGCCGACAAAACTGCAATTGGTTTTGCAAAAAAGTACTATGAATTAAAGGGAATTACCGCACCTGAGGAGGAGCTTCTACGTATTTCAAGAGGTATTGTTGATGTTAAGCGAACAACAGGACAGCACCCTGGCGGTATTATAGTATGCCCTAAAACTATGAATATTCACGACTTCTGTCCAATTCAGCACCCTGCCGACAAAAAGGATTCGGATATTATAACGACACACTTTGACTTCCACTCAATCCACGACAACCTTTTAAAGCTGGACATTCTCGGTCACGACGACCCTTCTACAATACGTATGTTGGAGGATTTAACAGGGATAAACGCACTTGAACTGCCTCTTGATGACGAAAAGGTTATGAGCCTGTTTTCAAGCACAGAGGCTCTCGGCATTACTCCTGAGCAAATAGACAGCCCCGTAGGTACTTTCGGTATTCCTGAGTTTGGAACCTCCTTTGTACGAGGTATGTTAGTGGACACAAAACCTACCAAGTTTGTTGAACTTCTGATTATATCAGGTCTGTCACACGGCACTGACGTTTGGCTTAACAATGCTCAGGACCTTGTTAAAAACAAAACTGCTACTCTTTCTGAAGTTATTGGTCTGCGTGATGATATTATGGTTTATCTTATTCAACACAACTTAGACCCAAGTATGTCCTTTAAGATAATGGAGTTTGTCAGAAAAGGACGTGCCGCAAAAGAGGGTATGCCCGAAGAATACGAAAAGGCTATGATTGAAAACAACGTGCCTGATTGGTATATTCAATCCTGTAAAAAGATTAAGTATATGTTCCCTAAGGCACACGCCGCCGCATACGTTATGATGGCTCTGCGTATTGCTTACTTTAAGGTATACTATCCCGTAGAGTTCTACATAGCCTACTTTACTGTAAGAGCCGACCTTTTCGACGCCGCCATAATGACACACGGGGTTGAAACAGTAAAAAGAGAAATGCAACGCATCAGTATGAGCGACACGCCCACCACAGCTAACGAAAAATCGCTCTATACAATACTTGAGCTTTGCCGAGAGATGTACGAACGGGGAATTGAGTTCCTGCCCGTTGATATATATGAGTCACACGCAGTTAAATTCCGTAAGGTTGACGGCAAAATTCTGCCGCCCCTTAACGCCTTTGCAGGCGTTGGGGAATCCGCCGCTTATTCGATTATGGAGGCGGCAAAACAGGGCAAATTCTTATCCATTGACGACCTGAAAAACCGTGCAGGAATAACGAAAGCAGTAATTGAAACGCTTAAGGAAAACGGCGTATTAAACGGCATTCCCGAGACAAGTCAGTTAGACTTTTTTGGTAATATATTCTAAATATAATCTATTACACAGAGGTGATACAAATGACAATTAACGAACAGCTTGCAAAAGAGCTTGATTTAAAGCTATGGCAAGTAGAACATACAGTTGCTCTTATCGACGAGGGCAACACCATACCCTTTATTGCAAGATACAGAAAGGAAGCAACGGGAGAGCTTGATGACGAAATCTTAAGAGTTCTCTCTGAAAGGCTTACTTATCTTCGCAATATGGAGGAAAGAAAGGCTGATGTAAAGCGTATTATAGAGGAACAAGGTAATCTGACACCTGAGCTTGCTGCCGCTATTGATGCCTGTGTTAAGCTAACTGAAATTGAGGACATATACAGGCCATTCAGACCAAAACGCAAGACACGTGCTACCATTGCAAAAGCGAAAGGTTTACAGCCTTTGGCTGATATATTATACGCACAAAATCCCGAAGATACAGACATAGAAACAATCGCAGAACAATACATAAGCGAAGAAAAAGAGGTTGCCTCTGTCGGAGATGCCCTTCAAGGTGCAATGGATATTATTGCAGAGACAATATCCGACAACGCTGAACACAGAAAGAAAATCAGAGAAATTACCTTTTCAACAGGACTTATCCAAAGCCTTGCGGCAAAGGAAGATGACAGCGTATATCGTATGTACTACGACTTTGCTGAGGCTTGCTCTAAAATTGCACCGCACCGCGTTCTTGCCATAGACAGAGGCGAAAAAGAAGGGTTCTTATCCGTCCATATAGAATGTGACACAGATAAGATATTAAATTATTTATTCAAGAAGGAATTAAAGAAAACGCCTTCCGCATCCACCCGATATGTTGAAGAAGCGGTTAAAGATGCGTACTCACGCTTGATTGAGCCATCAATAGAACGTGAAATACGCGGTGAGCTTACCGATACTGCTCAGGAGCAGGCAATGACAGTATTTAAGGTTAATCTTAAAAATCTGCTTATGCAGCCGCCCATACCAAACAAGGTTGTAATAGGTCTTGACCCAGGATATCGTACAGGATGCAAAGTTGGAGTTGTTGACGGAACAGGCAAGGTATTGGACACAGGTGTTATATTTGTCACACATTCTGAGGCACAAAAACAATCCGCCGCAGAATATATAAAAGGATTGATTGTAAAATATGACGTTGACCTGATATCAATCGGAAACGGTACCGCCTCAAAGGAAACAGAGATGTTTGCGGCAGAAGTTCTTAAATCTCTGCCCAACACAAAGGTAAAATATATTATTACAAACGAGGCAGGTGCGTCCGTATATTCAGCATCAAAGCTGGGTGCTGAGGAGTTTCCCGACTTTGATGTAACAAAGCGAAGTGCCATATCAATTGCACGCCGTGTTCAAGACCCCCTTGCCGAGCTTGTTAAAATTGAGCCAAAAGCCATTGGCGTCGGTCAATATCAGCACGATATGAACCAAAAACGTCTTGGCGAAATCTTAGGCGGTGTTGTGGAAGATGCTGTAAACAGCGTTGGCGCGGACTTAAACACCGCATCTGCACCGCTTTTATCCCATATTTCAGGCATCTCGGGAGCCCTTGCCAAAAATATTGTCACTTACAGAGAAGAAAACGGAGCCTTTACCTCAAGGGCACAACTGAAAAAGGTTCCCAAGCTTGGTCCTAAAGCATTTGAACAATGTGCAGGCTTTTTGAGAATAAAAGACGGCAAAAACCCTCTCGACAATACCTCTGTTCACCCCGAAAGCTACAATGCGGCTAAAGTCATATTGGAAAAATGCGATTACACCGCCGCAGATATAAGCTCCAACAACCTTGGCGACTTGGCGGAAAAAGCAAAAAAGTACGGACTTGAGAAATTGGCAGAAGAGGCAGAAGTAGGTATTCCGACTTTAAACGACATTATAAATGAGCTTATAAAACCCGGGCGTGACCCACGTGACGAAGTTGAACAGCCTATACTAAAAACAGACGTTATGGGAATTGACGATTTGAAAGAAGGTATGATTTTAACAGGAACAGTCCGAAATGTAATAGATTTTGGTGCGTTTGTTGATATCGGTGTTCATCAGGACGGTTTGGTCCATATCTCTCAACTTGCCGATAAATATGTTAAGCATCCTATGGATATCGTTTCAATCGGCGATATAGTTAAGGTTAAAGTTCTTGAGGTTGATACCCAGAAAAACAGAATAAGTCTGACTATGAAGGGACTGTAAAACGACAATGTTTCACGTGAAACACAACAAACAGACATAAAATTTGTTTCACGTGAAACATTTATTATTTTTTTCTAAATACAAGGCTATAAAGCCTTGTATTTTCTTTTTTTCTGTGGTATTATATATGTATTAAGTATTTAAGAGGTGCGATATGGCGAAAGTTATTGCAATAGCAAATCAAAAAGGCGGTGTAGGCAAAACAACAACCTCAGTAAACCTTAGTGCTTGTCTTGGACTTCGCAAGAAAAAGGTTCTTGTAATTGATGCCGACCCACAAGGAAACACAACAGCAGGATTGGGCGTTTCAGTTGATGATGACGCTCTTACAACATATGATTGCATTGTAGGTGATACCTCTATCGAAGAGGCAATGATAAAGACAGATTATGATAATCTTTGGGTTTGCCCAGGTTCTATATCCCTTGCGGGAGCAGAGGTAGAGCTTGTTGAAGTTGAAAAAAGAGAATATTGTTTAAAAAATAAGATTGATGAGACACGTGATGATTTTGATTTTATAATTATTGATTGTCCGCCTTCCCTTGGTCTTATTACTATTAACTGTCTTTGCGGTGCTGACAGCGTTCTTATTCCTATTCAATGCGAATATTACGCTTTGGAGGGCTTGAGTCAGCTTACAAAAACAGTTAAAACAATGAAACAGCATCTCAATAAAGGATTGAAAATAGAGGGTGTTCTTTTAACAATGTACGACTCACGCACAAAGCTGTCGGGATTGGTTGTTGACGAAGTAAAAAAATACTTCGGTTCAACAGTATATGATACGCTTATTCCACGCAATGTTCGTTTATCGGAAGCTCCGAGCTATGGTCAACCCATTATAGCCTATGACAAAAATTCAAAGGGTGCTAAGTGTTATAAAAAACTTGCACTTGAAGTTGTAAAAAGAAATTCCTGATTATTAGATAATTATTTGAAAGGAAAGTGATTAAATGGCTGAAAAGAAAGTTAAGAAGTCTGCACTTGGCAAAGGGCTTGGCTCATTGTTTCCCGATAATGCCGAAGAATTAATTGATGAAATTAAAAGCGAAAAATTATCCAATACAATTCCTCTTGCCGATATTGAGCCAAATAAAAATCAGCCGAGAAAGAGCTTTGATAAAGAAAAATTGGAGGCATTGGCAGACTCTATTAAGGAACACGGCGTTGTGTCACCTATAATAGTAACCCCTTCTAAAAACGGGACTTATAAGATTGTTGCAGGCGAGAGAAGATGGCGTGCCGCAAGGCTTGCAGGTTTGCGTGAAGTTCCTTGCATAGTAAAAGACTTTGATGAAAAGGAAGCATCTGAAATTGCTCTTGTGGAAAACCTTCAGCGTGATGACCTAAATCCAATAGAGGAGTCTGACGGTTATCGATATTTGATGGAGCGTTTCTCACTCACACAGGATGAAGTGGCACAAAAGGTTGGCAAGAGCAGAAGTGCAGTTGCTAATTCCCTGCGTCTTTCAAATCTGTGCGATGATGTCAAAAAACTCGTTCAGGAGGACAAGCTGACACAAGGACACGCAAGAGCATTACTGCCGTTATCTGACGACAAGCAGATTGAACTTGCACAAAAAATAATTGACGGAGATTTAAACGTCAGACAAACTGAGGCTTTGGTGAAGTCCGCATCAACAACACAAAACAAGTCTTCACACAAAACATCAAACCCTCTTACTCAAAAATACTATAAAGAGCTTGAAAGTACCCTGTCGTCAAGATTTGGCACAAAGGTAAAAATCAGTGAGGGTTCCAAAAAAGGAAAAATCGAAATCGAATATTACAGCAAAGACGATTTAGAGAGAATTTTATTTGAACTTAAACGCTGATTTTCTGTTTCGACATTTTTCGACACTTCAAAACAGTATCTATTTTGGCAAAAACAGATACGAGCTATAAATTAATATTAAAAATCACAAAAATTGATTTAAGACACGATTTTGAGCTTGTTAGTCACTTGCTCAAATATTGAATGATTTACAACTGCAAAATAATAAAAAAGAGGCGATAACTTTGGGTAAAGATAAAAAAGGCGAAAAAAAACTTGCATCTTACGCAATTGTACTTATCTTGATGGTAATAATTGTAATTATAATTGCTTCTATGGCTGATGACCGTGAAAGAACATTTCAAACGCAAATCGACCAGACAACACAGACTAATATGACAATACAAGATGAGATTGTTGGGTTGAAAGATGAAAATTATAAATTAAAGCAACAAATTGACACACTTCAGCCTAAGGCAGAGAATAATGATAAGATTGCTGAACAATTACCGATTTTAAATGAGGTTATTCAGTTATTTAATGACGGAAAAATCGAAGAGGCAAACGCAAAATATGCAGAGATAAATTCTGCTGAAATTTCCGAGTCGCTTGTGGAATTATATAATTCAATCGGAGAAATAATTGCTGTTCAGTGATATTGTACAAAGATAATGATTTAAAAATAAGAAAGGAAATATAAAATGATTGATTTAAAACTTGTAAGAACAGAAACCGAAAAAGTTAAAAAGGCACTTTCACGCAGAAAGGAAGTTGTAGATATTGACGGACTTTTAGAGCTTGACTCTAAACGCCGTGAACTGACATATGAGGTTGAACAGAAAAAAGCTCAGCAGAATACTGTTTCCAAGCAAATTCCTGCACTTAAGAAAGCAGGGGAGGACACAACCGCTATATTTGAAGAAATGAAGAATTTGTCTGAGTCAATAAAAGAAACAGACGAAAAAATCCACGAGCTTGACGAGAAAATTCAAACAATAATGTATTCAATTCCGAATATTCCTAACGATACTGTTCCCGACGGCGACACAGACGAAGACAATGTTGAAGTTCGTCGTTTTATGGAGCCTACAAAATTTGATTTTGAACCAAAGGCTCATTGGGATTTAGGTGCTGATTTAGGTATACTTGACCCCGAAACAGCCGCTAAAATAACAGGTACACGTTTTACTGTTTATAAAGACTTAGGTGCACGCCTTGAACGTGCTATTATGAACTTCTATCTTGATACTCACACGTCAAGAAACGGCTATGAAGAAATCTTCCCGCCGTTTATGGTTCACAGAAACAGTATGGTAGGTACAGGTCAGTTGCCAAAGTTTGAAGAAGATGCATTTAAAGTAGCAAATACCGAATATTTCCTTGTTCCGACCGCTGAAGTTCCTGTTACAAATATGCACAGAGATGAGATACTTGACGGAAATAAACTCCCTCTTAAATATTGTGCATATACCGCTTGTTTCCGTGCAGAAGCAGGCTCTGCAGGCCGTGATACAAGAGGTTTAATCCGTCAGCATCAGTTCAATAAGGTTGAATTGGTTAAATTCACAAAGCCTGAGGACTCATATGCTGAGCTTGAAAAGCTGGTAAATGACGCTGAATCTGTACTTCAGCTTTTAAAACTTCCTTACAGAGTTGTTAAAATCTGTATTGGCGACTTAGGTTTTACTGCGGCTATGAAATATGATATAGAGGTTTGGATGCCAAGCTACAATCGTTTTGTAGAGATTTCTTCTTGCAGTAACTTTGAGGACTTCCAGGCTCGCCGTGCAAACATTAAGTTTAAAAATTCACCTAAGGACAAGGCACAGCTTGTTCATACATTAAACGGCTCTGGCGTTGCAATCGGCAGAACAACCGCGGCTATTTTAGAAAACTATCAGAACGCTGACGGAAGTATTACAATTCCCGAAGTTCTCCGTCCTTATATGGGTGGCCTTGAAAAAATTGAAGTTAATAAATAATGATTGTTTCAGCAAATAACTTGACTAAAGTATATAATAACAAGCCTCTGCATAAAAATGCGGCAGGCTTGTTTGCAATACAGAACATAAGTTTTGAAATTGACAAAGGTGAATGTGTGGGCATTATCGGAACAAACGGCTCAGGCAAATCAACATTGCTTAAAGTTTTGTGCGGAATAACCTCACCGACAAGTGGCGAATATTCCGTAAACGGCAGAATTTCTGCTCTTTTGGAGCTTGGAACGGGCTTTAACCCGGAATATAACGGAATTTCTAACATATACTTAAATGGGGCAATTCAAGGTCTTTCAAAAAAAGAGATTAAAAATATTATTCCCGAAATATGCGAATTTTCAGAACTTGGCGATTTTATAAACGCACCTATCAAGACATATTCAGACGGAATGTTTTTGAGGTTGGCTTTTGCCTGTGCAATAGCTTTAAAACCTGATGTTCTGATTATTGACGAGGCATTGGCGGTAGGTGACTTTAAATTCAGACAAAAGTGCTTTGCCAAAATAGAGGAACTTCGCAAAGGCGGTGTCACAATACTGATGGTAAGTCACGATATTGACATTATACGCCGTTTTGGTGACAGAACAATATGGCTTGATAAAGGTGTTCTGCAAGCAGACGGCGATACTCGCACTGTCAGTTCTGCCTATATGGAAAGCATTACAGGCTGTCCCGACGGCAGTACCTTAATCAGTACAAAAAATCATTTCGGTTCTGTGGTGGGTTCGGTTAAATCAGTTGAAATTCTCCCATTTATCTCAACGGGTGAAAGCTGCAAAATATCGTGCATCTTTAATATTCCAAACGGAATTGATATAGCCAATACCGCTTTGTCCGTATCGGTCAAAAACGTATTCGGACTTGATTTATTTGTTTTGTCAACCTATGACAACAATATAAATTTCACGCATTACGGCAAGCATAACATTTCCTTTGAATTTATATGCAATCTGTGTCCTGGAAGGTACTCTCTCAGCGTTTCCCTTGAGGACAGGTCAACCGTGCCTATAAAATATTATGACTACTTTGATTGCGCCGCTGTTTTTGATGTCATATCCGATAAAAATTATTTTGGTGTTTTTCATACCGATTGCAAAATTGATTTAGAGTAAAACACTTTTAAGGAGTCAATATTTATGAAGAAGAACAAGGCAAACATTTCTCTTAAAAATTTGTCCGATTATGATAATATCGGCTTTTTCCTGTCTTTGAAAAAGGGACTTTGCGAATTGCTTATTCGACGTTTTAATAAGAGAATAAAGAATAAAAAGCCTGCAACCAAAACATCATATAATGATTTGGTTTCGGTAATCATTTGCACCTCCAATCGTTGCGAACAATCTGTTGACTCTGTAAAATCAATATTAAATCAAAGCTTAGACCCTGAGAAGTACGAAATAATTTTGGTCAATAACTCAAAAACAGTCATTCCCGATAACTATTATTCGGACAGAGTAAAAATCGTATCGGAGCCTTCTCTCGGTCTTTCAAACGCTCGAAATACAGGTGCCGCCGCCGCAAAGGGTGAATACCTTTTATACATAGATGATGATGCTGTAGCAGACGAAAATTTGTTATCTGCAATCTATTATTCATTTAAAGAACATAGCAAAATTTCAATTATCGGCGGTCAGATTATTTTAGAGCTCCCCGACCCTAAACCTAACGTGTTTTTAGAGGGCAGAGAGTCGGTCTGGAGTGGCTACACAGTTCCCTATAAAATTTTCAGGGAGGTCCGCGAGCAGTATGAGTTCCCCTATGGTGCCTGTTTTGCAGTAAAACATTCGGTGCTTGATGCATTGGGCGGATTTTCAACAGAATACGGAAGATGTGGAAATAACTATGCAGGCGGTGAAGAAACGGCATTGTGCTTTAAAGCACAAAAATTAGGTTTTAAAATAGGGATTGAGCCTAATGCATATGTCCGCCATTGTGTTGCGGAAAAGAGGTTTTCCAAGGAGCATATCCAAAAAACGATTTACGAGGGAATAATGACCACATATCGTTTGTGCTGTGATGGTTATACTCCCTACAAATGGACTCACTCATATATAAACGAAAGAATAAAAATACTGCATTCAGAGATAGAACTGTTAAAAAAGCAGTATAAAGCCTTGCCTGTATTCTACAAGGAATGTGAACTTGATGCTTTTCAAGATATAAAAAATATGATTGTAAGTGAAAAACATAAATAATTTGCTGATATGAGTTAGCGGAACGGAGAATAGACTATGAAGTTTTTATTTAAAAAAGATAAAACCTTTCAAAAGATGAAGTCTGAGTTAAACCGAAGATTACCTCTAAATAGTGCAGACCTGAGATGTAACTGTGAAAAAAATCTTGTTTCCGTTATACTGCCCGTTTACAACTGTGAAAAATATCTTGATGAGGCAATAATTTCAATATTGTCACAAACTTATACCAATTTTGAATTGATTATTGTTGATGATGGCTCCACCGATTTATCAGGAAGTATTGCGGACAGTTATATTGACGTTGATGACCGTGTGCGTGTTATTCATCAAAAAAATATGAAGTTGCCGAATGCGTTAAACACAGGGTTTGGGTTGGCAAAAGGCGAATTTTTGACCTGGACAAGTGCCGATAACCGAATGTTGTCCATATGTCTTGAAACCCTTGCAACCGAACTTATGCGTAATCGGGATTGCGATATGGTATTCGGAAATATGCGTCTTATTGACGAAAACGGAAATATCTTAAAGGGTTACGGTTGGTATGAGCTGCCGCTCCTTTCAGGCAATGTTATTCTTCCTGACTCAACAGCTGATTTAAATACCTATGCCAACAACACAATCGGTGCGGCGTTTATGTATCGTGCAGGTGTTGAAAAAGTTTTGGGCGGATATGATGAGAATTTTTATACTCTTGAAGATTATGACTACTTTATGAGAATAAATTATATCTTCAATATTAAACACACTCTGTATAAACGCCCCATATACGAATATCGTTTTCACGAAAATTCTTTGACAGCTCACGACCAGGAATTGGGTATAACCGCATCACGTCCTGCACTTATGTCCTTTGACAAGGAACGCTGCGCAGGATTTTTAAAACCTGTTTACTATTTTGCTGACGGCTGTGACAAGACCTTAGAAAAATATTTATCACATTCCGCCTGCCGTATATACTCAGATCAAATAATAAAAAAGTTACAGGAAAATTCAGAAAATCACATTATATATATAAACTTCGGAAATACAAAACCTACACTTGAAATTCCTCACAATATACCAAAATTTTTGCTGACAGACACTCCCACAAGCAACACCTTTGGTTATGACTTTTTACTGTGCAAAAGTATGCTTAATAACAAAAATCAAAATTGGATAAATCCATCAAACGATAGTTCGATGGCTTCATTTATAATATTAAAAGCAAAATGCCAATATTATAATTCAGTTAAGAAAAGGTAATTTATGTATTGCCGTTGTTGACATTGATTATAGTATCTGATATAATTGACACAAATTTTATGTTATTATTTGAGGTGAAATTTTTATGGATAGTGACAGTATAAAGCAGATTATATATATTGCTGTACTGATTTTTATGTCCGCTTACTTTTCTGCGACGGAAACAGCCTTTTTTTCTATGAATAAAATCCGCATTAAAAATATGGCATCAGGCGGTGACAAACGCGCAAAACTCGTACTAAAACTCTCTGACGACTACGACAAACTTTTATCTTCTATATTAATCGGAAACAACATTGTAAATATTGCATCATCAGCAATCGCAACAGTTCTGTTTATCAAACTGTTCAAGGACAACGGACCTTCCGTGTCTACTGCGGTTATGACTATTTTGGTGCTGTTGTTCGGTGAGATAACTCCTAAATCAATAGCCAAAAATTCACCTGAGAAGTTCGCTCTTTTTTCAGCTCCCGTGTTAAATGTTTTAAATATCATACTTACTCCGTTTAATTTTATTTTTATTAAGTGGCAAAAACTTGTTAATATGATTTTTAAGCCAAGTGATGACAGAGGCGTAACTGAAGAAGAGCTTTTAACTATGGTCGAGGAAGCACAAAATGACGGCGAAATCGACGATTATGAAAGTGAGCTTATTAAAAACGCAATTGAATTTAACGATATTGAGGTTATTGATATTCACACAAACCGAGTTGACCTTGTTGCCGTAAACGAGGACAGCGACTTGGATAAGGTAAACGAAATCTTTACGGAAAGCGGATATTCAAGACTTCCTGTTTATAAAAAGTCCATAGACAATATTGTAGGTATAATCAACCAAAAGGACTTTAATCGTGAATTTTCAAGCGGTAAAAAACTGACAGACATAATGACAAAACCTGTCTTTATCATTCCGTCAATGAAAATTTCACAGCTACTTACTCTCCTGCAAAAAAATCAATCGCATATGGCAGTTATTATTGATGAATACGGCGGCACAGTAGGTATTGTTACATTAGAGGATATTATTGAGGAGCTTGTTGGCGAAATTTGGGACGAGCACGACGAAATAGTACAAAGCTTTGTAAAAATAAGCGATACCAAATATAAGGTTTTGTGCAGTGCCAATCTCGACGATATGCTTGAAAAATTCGGTTTCGAAAACGAATTTGATATGCCGACTGTAAGCGGATGGGTTATTGACACCTTAAAGCATATTCCAAAAGTCGGAGAGTCCTTTGTATACAAAAATTTAAAAATTACTGTTACTGACAGCGATTTAAAACAAGTTCACGAAATAACAGCAGAAATCCTGCCCGAAAGTGAAGTTGAGGAAGAAGATTAAGTAGGGGCGATTCACGAATCGCCCGTAAAGCCCAACTGCAATGTAAAAATTATTTTGGATTTTCGGAATGTTGGGGACTCCGTCCCATACACGCATATGAGCCAAAACATAATAAAGAATAAATAAAAATCTCACCAACCTTGTGTTAGTGAGATTTTTTGGAGCTGGTGGCGTGACTTGAACACGTGACCTTTAATACTATTTCCCAAAAATGAAAATTTATTGACTTTGGGAAGTAGATATGTTATGATATATATACGAGGTGAGAAAAATTATGAAACTGATAGAGCGTGAAAATTATCTAAATAAGATGATAAATGTTATCGGCACTCCAGACATTAAAGTTATAACAGGTGTAAGAAGAAGCGGTAAATCAAAACTGCTTGAAGCATTTCGGGATTATGTGTCTGAAAATGTTTCTGATGCAAACATTGTTCATATCAATTTCAATCTTTCAAAGTTCGATGAACTTAAAAACTACAAGTCTTTGAATAATTATATAGAAAATGCTTATATTAAAGACAAGGATAACTTTGTTCTCATTGACGAGGTACAGATGTGTAATGGTTTTGAGCTAACAATCAACAATCTTCACGCAACCGAGAAGTATGATATTTATATTACAGGCTCCAATGCTTTTCTTTTAAGTTCTGACCTTGCAACCTTATTCACAGGAAGAACTTTTGAAATAAAGGTGTATCCCTTCTCATTCTCCGAATACGTAAAATATTTTGGCTGTACCGACAAATATTCTGCATTTGACAGTTTTGTAAAAGAAGGTGGAATGGCAGGGTCTTACCTCTATAAAGACCAGGAAGCAAAATATGATTATATAAAGAATATCTATGATACTCTTATTGTAAGAGATATCAAGACTAAATACAAAATAAGAAATTCTATTCTTATGGACAGAATTTCAAATTTCCTTATGGATAACATCTCTAACCTGACTTCCGCAAGAAGTATTACCGACACTCTTGCAGGTCACAAGGATAAAATTAACCATAAGACAGTTGGAAAATACATTGAGTATTTGTGTAATGCCTTTGCTTTTTACAAAGTACGCAGATATGATATTAAAGGCAAGAAATATTTATCCACAAACGATAAATACTATCTCTCCGACCATACCTTCAGATATGCAACACTTGGTACAAAAAATATGGACTATGGCAGAATTATCGAAAATATTATTGCCTTAGAATTATTAAGAAGAGGCTATGAAGTGTATGTAGGTATTTTATATAAAAAAGAAATTGACTTTGTTGCTATCAAGCGTAATGAAAAAATTTATATTCAGGTATCGGATAATATCAGCGATGAGAAAACCTTCGAGAGAGAGGTTAATCCTCTTTTGAAGATAAAGGATGCATATCCTAAAATGGTTATCGCCCGTACTCAGCACGAAGAATATCAATATGAAGGCATAAAAATAATTGATGTTTCCGATTGGTTATTAGATAAATAATTTCTATTTCCCAAAAACAAACTTTATATGTTTTTGGGAAATATTTTTTTACTTAAGAGTATTTAAAAAACGACTTGCCGAAACAAGTCGTTTTTTTTGGAGCTGGTGGCGTGACTTGAACACGTGACCTTCTCATTACGAGTGAGATGCTCTACCAACTGAGCTACACCAGCAATTTTATCAACAAGATGTAATATATCATATTTATCAATTTTTGTCAAGACTCGTATACCCCAAAACTCATTGTTCTTACCGCTCTTAATATTCCCAACATTCCCCAATATATAAGCATTGTTCTGGGCGAAAACATTGTGGCTTCCATAAAAGACGAAACCGATATACCTATGAGCATAGCAAGTCCTGCGGCAAAAAATCTTTTATATTTCTTTTCCGCGGTAAACAGTCTTGTAAGAGTTGAATGTGCCAACCTCAATATATAAAACATAAATACTATTATAAAAAGTACTCCTATATCCAATATGAAATTTATATATATTCCGTTTATTTTAATATTAGGAATAATGCCGATAGCATTTTTTTCAATACTTTCTATATTACTTAAATTATACATCTCCATTATTTTTTCGCTGTTTATGCCAAAGCCTGTATTCCAAAATCTTTTAAATAGTCCAATAACATTAAATATATTTCCGTATGATGTTGTCGTATTCCACATCTTGCGAAAGTTATCTATTATGGTATTTAATCCAAGAGGCATCAACAGTACAACAAATGGTAAATAAGCAGGATATGCCAAAATAAAAATCAATACCTCAATCAAAAACCCGATAAACGCCGCCTTGGATTGCGTTACTGTTATTGAATTTAAAAACAATATAAAGGTAATAGCCATATATATTACTCTTCTTTTTCCTGTATAGAATTCATTTGAGTACGCAAAAACAAAAGGAAAAATTACCACAAGAATTTCACCCAAGGTTATTCCGTTATAAAAAGTTGCATATGCCGCTTTTGATGTGATTATATTTTGTATATATGCAAATGTACACAAAACTGCTGTCGCTATAAATAACAGCTCTGACACATCTTTTAAATCATCATAGTTCTTTATTGCAAATGACACTAAAAAGAAGAAGTCTATTCCTACAATCAGATATACCAATGTGGAAAATACTCTGCTTGGCAACGCTATTTTAGTCAATAATATAAACATAATTATCAACATATTTATAAATAAAAAAACCATTCCCTGTCTGTGTCTTAAATTTCTTGACATATACAATAATACCAAAGCCAAAAAAAGAGGAATTAAAAGAAGATTACTCCACAATCCGTCAGGTATAAGTAAAATTAAAGCAAAGAATATTCCGATAAAGCTTACCTTAAAATTAATTCTCGTCTTTGGTATATGAGCGGATATTTTTCTTACCCTATACATTAATCTTCTGTAAAAATAACTCTTGTACCATATCTCAGAGATAAAAGTGGTATTAAAAAAAAGTTTTACTATTTTACTTTCAAGAAAGACATTATTATACCAATCAAATATTTTAACACCTGTTTTGAAAAGATATGAGTCTAAAAAGGCAGACAAAAAATTTTTAAAGAAATCAACAAAAAAGCCTATAATATAGCTTTCACTTATTTGCTCCTTTAAAAATTTCATCTCTCTTCCTCCTTAAATTTTTTCAAAATATTCTATGCCTGACTTTTCGATTTCAACATTTCCATTCGTCTTATCAATTAATTTTGCAATAAAACCATCAACACAATCAACAGGAATATATACTGTCATATACACACTTTCTCCATATTCTGTATTGCCTGTTATTGCACTTTTAAATTCCGCAACCTCATATTGAACCTTACCTACAAAGCTGTAATCACACTTTATTATAACCTTGCAGCACAAGACCATTTCTTTTATCTTTGCATCTTCTATTCCCAGCTTTGCGGACTTTGAATAAGCGTGAACAAGACCGCCCGTTCCCAACAATATCCCGCCAAAATATCTTGTGACAACAACTACTATATCCGTTAAATTCTCTTTTTTAAGTATTTCCAGAACAGGAACCCCTGCTGTACCGCTTGGCTCTCCGTCATCACTATACCTCATTATATTATTTTCTCTGATAATATAAGCGTAAACATTATGACGTGCGTCCCAATATTTTTGCTTTAACTCATTAATGTAACTTATGGCTTCTTCTTCACAGGTTACAGGCTTAACATTTGCAATAAATCTTGAGCGTTTTTCAACAAGCTCACCGCACCCCTCACCTTTAATTGTTCTGTATCTCTTCGCTTCCATTTCAATTTTCCTTTTGCATATTATTTCTCATTACATAATAACATATTAATATCATTTTGTAAAATAAAAATAAAATGATTTTTTATTATTTATTTTCTTTGCCGGCTCCCTTGCGTATTGTAGGGGCGATTCACGAATCGTCCGTAAAGCCCAACTGCAATGTAAAAATTATTTTGGATTTTCGGGACAAAAGAGGACGACGTCCCATACAAAATATTAACATACACTCCAACATATAATATTTGGCATTAATAATATCGAAATAACATATATTTTAGTATTCCTTTGTTGACAAATTCCATATAAAATAATAAAATAAATATATTATTAATTTGAAAGGATATGATTTTGTGAAGGTATTATTACTAAACGGAAGTCCGAGAGGAAATAAATGCACAAGAACAGCACTTGAAATAGTTGCAGCCGAAATTAATAAAGCTAATATAGAAACCGAAATTTTCGATATCGGTCCCAAGGCTATACAGGGCTGTATCGGCTGTGGCGGCTGTGTAAAAAAAGGTTGCTGTGTATTCGGTGAAAATGACGGCGTTAATGAATTTGTAAATAAAATGAAGGAATGTGACGGCTTGATTGTGGGTTCGCCTGTTCACTACGCTGCTGCAAGCGGTGCCGTTACTTCTTTTTTGGACAGAGCCTTTTATTCAGGAAAATCAGCCTTTGCATATAAGCCTGCATCAGCAATTGTAAGCTGCAGACGCGGTGGTGCAACTGCGGCATTTGAACAGCTTAATAAATATTTTTCGATTTCCAATATGCCTATTGTTTCATCAAATTATTGGAATATGGTTCACGGCAACACCCCCGAAGATGTTTTAAAAGACGAAGAGGGCGTTCAGACAATGCGTATGCTTGGAAAAAATATGGCGTGGCTTTTAAACTGCATTAAGGCCGGTAAAGAAAATGGCATTGATATTCCTGAGCAGGAAGCAAAAATTAAAACAAATTATATCAGATAATTTAAAGGTGTTCAAATATGTCACAAAAGGTAAACTATCAAAAAATATTGGATAAATTTATTAAAGATTTAAATTTCAATGTACCAAAATTATTAGTACATAGCTGTTGTGCACCCTGCAGCAGCTATGTACTTGAATACCTTAATAAATATTTTAATATTACTGTTCTGTATTATAATCCGAACATATATCCTTTGGAAGAATATGAATACAGAAAGAATGAACAAAAAAGACTGATTTCAGAAATGAAGTTTGAAAACCCCGTCAGCTTCATTGATTGTGATTACGACAACAATTCCTTCAATAAAGCCGTAAAAGGTTTAGAGGCTGAACCTGAGGGCGGTAAAAGATGCGAAAAATGCTTTGAACTCAGACTTAATAAAACCGCAGAAGTCGCCAAGGAAAACGGCTTTGACTACTTTGTTACAACCCTGAGTATAAGTCCCCTTAAAAATGCCGAAACCTTAAACCGAATAGGCAAAGAGGCAGGAGAAAAGTATGGTGTAAAATATCTTTTGTCTGATTTTAAAAAAAATAACGGCTATAAGCGTTCCATAGAATTATCACGCGAATATTCTTTATACAGACAAAATTTCTGCGGTTGTGTATATTCCAAACAAAAATAATTTTTTATATCTGATTATTAATAGGCAGAGTTATAGTCACCCTTGTGTACTTGGTGTATTCGCTTTCTATCTTAATCTTTCCGCCGTGGTTTTCTATAATCTCTTTAGCAATGGAAAGTCCAAGTCCCGTTCCGCCTTTATCTCTGCTTCTCGCCTCTTCTTCAACCCGATAAAATCTCTCAAATAAGTGGCTTATTTTATTTGCAGGAATCCCCCAGCCTGTGTCCTCTACTTTGATATAGATTTCATTATTAAGCCTGCCTGAGAAAATTCTTATTTTATCCCCTCTTGACGTGTACTTTATTGAGTTTGATATAATATTTTTTACCGCTCTTTCTATATCTCCTCTGTTGCCAACAAAATCGGGTATCTCTGTCATTCTGTTATAGGTAAGTGATAATTCTTTTTTCTCGGCCTCCATTTTAAAAATTTCCACTAAAGAATTAAGCATATCATCTATAGAGAATGGGTCTTTCTTTTGGTTTACAGCATTCATCTCATATCTGCTTATATCAAGTAAGTTTTGAATAAGCTCTGTCATTTTTCCCGCTTCCTGATATACGATATTTAATAAATTTGCTGTCATTGTCTTATCATCTATATAACTGTTTAAAACAGTTTCGGTATAAGAGCTTATAACAGTAATAGGAGTCTTTAATTCGTGGGATACATCTGCCACAAACTTACGCATTGCCTCCATAACATTAAACTGCTCTGTTATATCCTCTAAAACACAGACAACACCTGCATTTCTTTCGCTGTCCATCTTAAACGGAATAAACCATATTTTAATCTTTTGTTTGTCATATGTTATTTCTTTTTCAATTATTGACGATTTTTCAAGATACGAAAATTCAGCCATACATACATCTATATTAAATTTTTTAAAAAAACTGTCAAATTTTATATTTTCATCATTGGTTTTTAATATACGCTTTGCGGCAGAATTTATCTGAATAAGATTTTGATAATTATCAAAGGTAATTATTCCGTTATTTATATGCTCTAAAATAACTTCTACCCTATGCTTATCGCCATTCATTTTCTGTATACTGCCTGCCATAACATAACCCATATGATTTACGGCTCTGATTAAGTCCTCGAAATCACTGCATTTTAAATCATCAATATTTTCATTCAGCTCACCCTTTTCAAAGCCTTCTGCCCTTTTGGTAATCTTATTTAAGGGACTTACTACTCTTTTGGTTAAAAGATAAGCTATAATCAAAGCAAAAAGTATTGCAGGAATTAATGACCATAATAAAAATTTTAATATATTAAATAATTCTGCTCTCAGATTTGTTTTATTATCACGCAGATATAGTATATATTTACTTTCCGATGCATTAAAAGACAAGGCACAATCTAAATAGTTGCCCGTAAATTGAATTTTATTTCCTGTTCCATCATCAGATGCAGTCGTTATATTGTTTGTAACTGTTATCTGCTCACCCATAAGCGACGAAGGTGTGACTATCTTCATATCTGATGAATTTATAATATAAATTTTTCTGTTTTCATCAATACCTAAAATTCCGTTATATGAGATTAAAACATTTTCTATTTCCTTTGACTTTTCTTTTATCTCGGATTGAGAATTAATAATGTACTCAAAAGAAGATATCAGGTTACTTTCTGATACCGATTGCATTTTGTTGGTCATATTCTTATAGTAAAATATATAGGTACCCACAGAAAATAACAATGAAAATATAATCAAAAATATTAAAAATGCCGTTACGCATCTTATTGCAAAATTAAAATATACCTTTTTAAACAATTTAACACCTTCTTTTTTTAGTAACAATAATTAGTATAGCATAATGCTTTTTTATAGTAAAGAATTTTTTTGATTATTATTTTATTAGATTTTTTTTAAATTAAAAAACACGTATTATAAATCCTAAATAATTGTCTTATGACCATATGTAGGGGACGGCGTCCTCGACGTCCCGCAGAAAACTCACCTTGTAAAATAAATCATACATTGATATAAAAAAGTTATCAATTTCTCACGGGACGTCGAGGACGCCGTCCCCTACATATTTGTTTTTGGTTACTATTTATTTTATAATATATATATTATATTTATGTTGTTGATGCTGTTGTTGTAATGGTAATAATGTGGATAACTGTTATAACCCTTTAAATTGCGTGGTTTGTTAAATTATTTAAGTTGTTATATTCTGTTGTTTTAATTCACTTCTTTCAACAGCTGAAAATTTAATAATTTTTAATCAACAATCCATACACAGGTTATCCTTGTGGAAAGTGTGAATTATAATAATAAATTTTGTTTTTTCTGTGTTTTTATATTTTTTTCTTTGATTTGTATTGACTTTTATTAAAATATGTTGTATAGTAATAAAAAAGACAATGGAGAAAATATATGATAAAGATGGTCGTATCCGATGTTGACGGAACTCTCCTTAAAAAAGGTGAGAAAACTGTCAATGATGAGTTGATGGAAGTTATAGAAAAATTAAAGAGTAAAAATATTATTTTTGCTGTGGCAAGCGGTCGTCATTTAAGTGAGCTTAAAGATATTTTTCGCAATTCAAAAGGTATTTATTATATATGTTCAGACGGCGGTTGTATAGAGTTTGACGGTGACATAATTTATCATAATGATATTGACAATTACATCATAGAAAATCTGAAAGATAGAGAAAACTATTTATTCCAATGCTCTAAATATACATACTACAACGGAAAAGATATACGGCTTTTAAATATATTAATGAATAAGTATAAAGAAAATTTAAAACTGACAGATAATATAAGTAACGTTATAAAGATAATAAAATACGGTGCAGGATATTCGGAAACACCACCCTGTACATATGAGATATATAAAGACAGTAATTGGCGTGAATGGATAAAAAACGGCACAAGCAAAGGAAGTGCCCTATCCTTTCTGCAAAACAGATTGGCTATTAATGTAAAGGAAACTCTTGTCATAGGTGATAATTTTAATGATTTAAGTATGATGAGATATGGGGGAGAAAAAGTGTGTATGGAAG
Source organism: uncultured Ruminococcus sp. (assembly GCA_902760955.1). Taxonomy (GTDB): domain Bacteria; phylum Bacillota; class Clostridia; order Monoglobales; family Monoglobaceae; genus UMGS1820. The sequence continues at coordinate 62,026 of CACWIG010000001.1, forward strand.
GCTCTCCTCCTCAGCTTAAGCTTATGTGCGAAAGAGTGTGTTATAAAATAGATGAAGAACTACTTAAAATAGGAGGTTATTATGAGTAAATTTTACAGCGGTTCAATAAAGAAAACAGATAGAATTACACATCTTGTTGAAAATCTTTTTAAGAAGATGCCTGAAATAGAAGCAGAACGTGCGGTGCTGTTAACCGAAAGCTATAAATGCACCGAGGGTGAGCCAATAATAATGAGAAGGGCAAAAGCTTTTAAACACATCTGCGATAATATTCCTATTTACATCAGAGAAGAAGAATTGATAGTGGGAAGTACAAACAAAAATCCACGTGGTTGTCAGACCTTCCCTGAATTTTCTTATGAATGGCTCCAGGACGAGTTTGATACAATAGAAAAGAGAGCTGCCGACCCCTTCTATATCTCAGAGGAAACAAAACAAAAACTCACAGAGGTACATAAATATTGGAAGGGCAAGACAAGTTCTGAGCTTGCGACATCATATATGGACGAGAGAGCAAAGGCCGCTATCGACCATAATATATTTACTCCAGGTAACTACTTCTATAACGGAATAGGACACGTTACCGTTAAATATGAAGAAGTTCTTAAAATAGGCTACAAGGGAATAATGAATAAAGCCGCAGAAGAACTTGCTCTTTTAAGTGTTGCAGACGGCGATTACGCTGAAAGACACACATTTTTAGAGGCGGTAATTATTAGTTGTAATGCCGCAATAAATTACGCAAAAAGATATTCTGCACTTGCATATCAGATGGCTGAAAAGACCAGTGATATAACACGCAAGAGTGAGCTTTTAAAGATTGCTGAAAACTGTGACAGGGTTCCTGAATATGGTGCAAGAAGCTTTTATGAGGCTTGTCAGTCTTTTTGGTTTGTTCAGATGCTTATTCAGGTTGAATCAAGCGGCCATTCTATCTCACCCGGAAGATTTGACCAATATATGTATCCGTACTACAAAAAGGATATGGACGAGGGCAAAATCACAAGAGAGTTTGCCCAGGAGCTTATGGATTGTATATGGGTTAAACTCAATGACTTAAATAAGGCGAGAGATGCCGCCTCTGCAGAGGGATTTGCAGGTTACAGCTTGTTCCAGAACTTAATTGCAGGCGGACAGACATCTGAGGGATTAGACGCTACAAATGATTTGTCATTTATGTGCGTTGAGGCTTGCTTACACGTTATGCTCCCTCAGCCTTCCTTCTCAATAAGAGTATGGAATGGTACCCCCCACGAATTTATGTTAAAGGCTGCTACCCTTACAAGAACGGGTATAGGTTTGCCTGCATATTACAATGATGAAGTTATTATACCTGCACTTATCAGCAGAGGTTTAACCATTGAAGATGCACGTGATTATAACATTATAGGTTGTGTTGAACCCCAAAAGAGCGGTAAGACAGACGGCTGGCACGATGCGGCGTTCTTTAATATGTGCAGACCTCTTGAACTTGTTTTCTCAAATGGTGTTGACAAGGGATATCAGCTTGGCAAGAGAACGGGCGAGATTGATGATTTTAAAACCTTTGATGATTTCTATGATGCATATAAAGCTCAATCTAAAGATATGATTGAACTTTTGGTAAATGCAGATAATGCAATAGATGTGGCTCATTCCGAAAGATGTCCTCTGCCTTTCCTTTCATCAATGGTTGATGATTGTATAAAGAGAGGCAAAAGTGTTCAGAACGGCGGTGCTGTTTATAACTTTACAGGACCTCAGGGCTTTGGTGTTGCAAATATGGCTGACTCTCTCTATGCCATAAAGAAGTTGGTTTATGATGAGAAAAAAGTAACTCTTAAGGAGTATAAAGAGGCACTTGAAAATAACTACGGCAGACCTGTTTCAAACAGTCAGGCAGAGAAAACAGCAATAGAGGCTTTAAAGAGATTGAATGACTCGGGAATAGAGATAACCGAAAAAATAGTTGCAGAGGTTGTAAAAGAGGTTTCTGCAAACGGATTATCTCCTCAGAAAAAAGCGGAGTATGATAAACTCCTTGAAATGATTGACGAGATACCTAAATTCGGAAACGACAATCCTGAGGTTGACGCCTTTGCAAGAGACGTTGCTTATACATATACAAAACCCCTTGAAATGTACAAAAACCCAAGAGGCGGTCATTTCCAGGCAGGATTATATCCCGTATCTGCAAATGTTCCTTTGGGAGCACAGACGGGTGCAACCCCTGACGGAAGACTTGCCTATACTCCTGTTGCCGACGGTGTTTCTCCGTCAGCAGGTAAGGATGTAAACGGACCTACTGCCTCAGCAAACTCTGTTTCAAGACTTGACCATTATATTGCGTCAAACGGAACTCTGTTTAATATGAAGTTCCATCCGTCTGCCCTTGAGGGTAATTCAGGACTTGAAGGTTTTATCACTCTTATCAGAGGATACTTTGACCAAAAGGGAAGTCATATGCAGTTTAATGTTGTAAGCAGAGAAACCTTGAGAGAGGCTCAGAAAAATCCTGATAAGTACAGAAGTTTGGTTGTAAGAGTTGCAGGATACAGTGCATTGTTTACAACGCTTTCTAAATCTCTTCAGGACGATATTATCAACAGGACAGAACAATCCACAATGTATTAATGGAGAATAGTATGGATTACAGAAACGTAAAAGGAAGAATATTTAACATACAGAAATATTCAGTACACGACGGACCAGGGGTCAGGACAATAGTATTTTTAAAGGGTTGCCGATTGCGGTGCCGTTGGTGCTGTAACCCTGAGTCTCAGGAATATAAAATTCAGGAGATGACGGTCGGCGGAAAAGTAAAAACCGTAGGCGAGGATATAACAGCAGGCGAAGTAATGGATAACGTCCTGAAGGATATGCCTTACTTCAGAAGAAGCGGCGGCGGACTTACTCTTTCGGGCGGTGAATGTCTTTGTCAGCCTGAGTTTTCGGAGGCACTACTCAGAATTGCAAAGGATTACGGAATTTCAACAGCTATTGAATCTACGGCTTTTGCATCATTTGAGGTTATAAGCAAGATACTGCCGTACCTTGATTATTACTTAATGGATATTAAGCATATTAATTCTAAAAAGCACAAAGAATTTACCACTCAGCCAAATGAGTTAATTCTTGAAAATGCAAAGAAAATAGCTGAGTACAAGGGTACAAAGCTGATTGTACGTGTTCCTGTTATACCAACATTTAATGACACCGAAGCAGAAATTGAGGAAATTGCAAAATTTGCCGTATCTCTCGGCACAGTTGATGAAATACATCTCTTACCATATCACAGAATGGGACAGGATAAGTACAAGGGCTTAGGCAGAGAATATAAGATGGGTGATATTTATACACCGTCTAAAGAAAAAATGGAAAAGCTAAAACGAGTTGCGTCAAGAGTTGGCTTAAAGGCTCAAATTGGCGGATAATATATATTGGATGTGAAAAGTATGACACAAAATGAATTGCAAGACAAAATGCGAATAATTCAAGAGCTTGTACCTGGCAAGCAGATTACACTTGCACATATAATTGCAAATCCTGACAAGGTTTTGTATTATAAGCTGGGACTTGATCCTGCTGTTGATTATTCAAAGGCGGCTATCGGTATTGTTACAATGTCACCTGCGGAAACAGCAATTATTGCAGGGGATATAGCAATTAAATCTTCAGGAGTGGAGCTTGGCTTTGTAGACAGATTTAGCGGAACCCTTATAGTTACGGGAACAGTGTCCGAGGTTGATGCCGCTTTGAAGGCTCTGACCGAATACTGTCAAAACACATTAGGCTTTAATGTTTGCCCAATAACAAAGACTTGATGCTATGAAAAATGAAAAAATAAAAAAAATAATTTTTTTAGGCAGAACAGGCTGTGGTAAAACCTCTCTTACTCAAGCCATAAGGGGTAAAGAGCTAAAGTATCACAAAACACAGTATATCAATTACCACGACGTTGTTATTGATACCCCCGGTGAATACGCCGAAAACAACAGCTTAGGCAGGGCACTCGCCTTGTATTCATACGAGGCAGATGTTGTGGGACTTTTGATGTCGGCAACTGAGCCTTATTCTCTGTATCCGCCGTGCTGTACAGCGTCGGCAAACAGAGAGGTTATAGGAATTGTAACAAAAATAGATAGGGAAGACGCAAACACTGAAAGAGCAGAGAGATGGCTGAGAATTGCAGGCTGTAAAAACATCTTTTTTGTCAGTTCAAAAACGGGTGAAGGTATCGAAAATCTTTTAAATTATTTGAAAAAATAAAATTTCAAAGAAAAAACAACAAAAACACAGAAAAATCTATTGACATATGTGGTTTTGCGTGATACAATATAAAAAGTAAAATAAAATAGTAAAATAATTAATATTCAGCGGTTTGTAAAATGTGAAAACGCTAAATTTGTGGATAACTTTCTGCAAAGCCCTCCTTGCGTAAAGGAGGGTGGCACACGTAGTGTGACGGGAGGATCGGCGGTATGCGAAGGATTGTGAAAAAAATTATATGTTGTCGAACATAGTAACCGATCCCTCAGTCAGCTGTTGCTGACAGCTCCCTTTACGCAAGGGAGCCTAAGTAAGCCAATATCCCCTACAAATACGCAAGGGAGCATTACAGCGGAGAAAACATACAAAAGAAAATTGCAAAATCTTCATATTTTACGCAAGAATTTACATTTTGCAAACGGCAGAAATAATCTAACATATAAAGGAGAAAACAAAATGGTATCAGAATTTGAAATCAAAAAGCAAATTTGTGACATTGGTAAAAGAATTTATAACAGAAATATGGTTGCCGCAAACGACGGTAATATTTCTGTAAAGCTCAATGACAATGAATTTTTATGCACACCTACAGGAGTTAGTAAAGGTTTTATGACACCTGAATACATCTGTAAGGTTGATGCACAGGGAAATGTTATTCAGGCAAATCCCGGGTTTAAGCCTTCATCAGAAATCAAGATGCATATGAGAGTATATGCTAAGCGTCCTGATGTAAATGCGGTTGTTCACGCACATCCTACATATGCAACAAGCTTTGCTATCGCAGGTATTCCGCTTACACAGCCGATTATGCCTGAGGCAGTTATCGCTCTTGGTTGCGTTCCGATTGCTGAATATGGTACACCCTCAACCAATGAAATTCCTGACGCAGTAGAAAAGTATTTACCATACTATGATGCAGTTCTTCTTGAAAGCCACGGTGCTCTCACATTCTCAGACTCACTTTTGGCTGCATATCACAAGATGGAATCTGTTGAATTTTATGCAGAGCTTCTCTTTAAGTCAAGACTTCTCGGCGGTCCTAAGGAATTTACACCTGAACAGGTTGAAAGACTTTACGAAATTCGCCGTCAGTTCGGTATGACAGGCAAGCACCCTGCAAATGTTTGTCCTAATGTAAAAGAGGGTAAGGCAAGCTGTCACACTTGCGGTGGCGGTAGCTGTGGCGGTTCTTGCTCATCTGCATCTGTTTCAGACAACGAAGCACTTGTAGCGGCTATTACTAAGAAGGTTATGGAAGAGCTTAACAAATAAGTTGGAGTGATTTGTGGTGGATATTAATCAAATTACTGAGCTTGTTAGAAGTGCTATGGCAGGTGAAAATAACTTAGCCCACACAACTGCACACAAAAGCGATGCAAAGGAAAACCCATTGGGGGTGACCTTGACAACAGCAAAAAAGCTTTCTGAGGCAGTTATGGAAAGAGCGGCAGAAATCGGCGTAAAGGCAGTATGTGCCGTTGTCAACAGCGGCGCAAGACCTGTTTTGGTTGAATGTGCTGATGACTCTTTTATTGCAAGCTATGATATTGCACTTAACAAAGCATATACTTCGGTATCACTTAAAATGAAGACCTCACAACTGTGTGAATTGGCACAGCCTAACGCACCGCTCTATGGTATACAACATACCAATGAAGGTAAAATAGTCATTTTCGGCGGCGGTATTCCTCTTGTGAAAGACGGAAAGATAATAGGCGGCTTTGGGGTAAGCGGCGGTACAGCCGAACAGGACACTTATCTTGGAGATTATGCTGAAGAGGTTTTCAGCAAGTTACAATAAAATGTCCGACAAAAATGACATTTATGTCGGAAAGGATGGTACTTACAGACTATGAATGAAAAAAATATTGAACAAATAGTAAAACAAGTCTTGGCACAAATGGGCAGCGGTACTCCTGCACCTTCGCAGAGCGGTCCCGTTCCCGAAAAGGCAAGAGTTGCAATGCTGACAGAGCTTGAACATTACGAGATTAAGGAATATCCAATCCCACCTCTCGGTGATGATGATATTCTTGTAAAGGTTGAAGGCTGCGGCGTATGCGGTACAGATGCACACGAATTTAAGCGTGACCCCTTTGGACTTATTCCTGTTGCACTTGGCCACGAGGGTACAGGCGAGATAGTTAAGATGGGTAAGAATGTAAAGGTTGACAGTGCAGGCAAGCCTTTAAAGGTTGGCGACAAGGTTGTAACCTGTATGATATTCAAGGATAATCCTGATATCACAATGTACGACTTAAACAAGCAGAACGTAGGCGGTGCTGATGTATACGGACTTCTCCCTGATGATGACATTCACTTAAACGGCTGGTTCTCAGATTACATATTTGTAAGAGGCGGTTCAACGATATTTAATGTATCAGACCTGGACTTGGACTCAAGAATATTAATTGAACCGTGTGCTGTTTTGGTTCACGCTGTTGAGAGAGCAAAGTCAACAGGTATACTTAGATTTAACAGCCGTGTTGCCGTTCAGGGTTGCGGACCTATCGGTCTTATCTGTATTGCGGTTTTGCGTACAATGGGTATTGAAAACATCGTTGCAATCGACGGCGAAGAACAGCGTCTTGAATTTGCAAAGAAGATGGGCGCTACCAATACTGTAAACTTTATGAACCACAAGGGCATAGACGCACTTACAGATGCGGTTAAAGACGCATTTGGCGGATATCTTGCAGATTTTGCTTTCCAATGCACAGGTTCACCTGTGGCTCACAGCAATATCTATAAGTTTATCAGAAACGCAGGCGGTCTTTGCGAATTGGGATTTTTCATTAACGGCGGCGACGCTACAATTAATCCCCACTTTGATATCTGTTCAAAGGAAATCACAACTGTCGGTTCTTGGGTTTACACCCTGCGTGATTACGCAACAACATTTGATTTTCTCAAGAGGGCAAAGGCAATAGGTTTGCCAATGAGCGAGCTTATTACTCACAAGTTCCCGCTTGATAAAATAAACGAAGCACATCAGACTAACCTCAACAAAGAGGGTATCAAGATTGCTATCGTAAACCAATAATTTTTGTAAATAATTAAACTAATTTTATATAGGAGGTACATACAAATGGCACAAGAAGCTTTAGGTATGATTGAAACAAGAGGATTGGTAGCTGCAATCGAAGCAGCTGATGCAATGGTAAAGGCAGCAGAGGTTGTTCTTATCGGAACTGAGAAAATCGGTTCAGGCTTGGTAAGTGTTATGGTTCGCGGTGATGTTGGTGCTGTTAAAGCCGCTGTTGAAGTAGGCGGTGCTAACGCTTCAAGACTTGGTGAACTTGTTGCTACACACGTTATTCCAAGACCTCACAGTGATGTTGAGAAAATTTTACCAACTCTTAAATAGTCAGGGTGATTTAGATGGCTGTAAGAAAAACAAATGGGGGTTCAAGGTCTGCAACAAAGACTAAGAGTGCTCCCGTAGAAAAACCCGTTGTAAAAGCGGAAACACAGGCAGAAAAGCCTGTAATAAAAAAGGAGGAAATAAGAATGGCACAGGAAGCTTTAGGAATGATTGAAACAAGAGGATTGGTAGCTGCAATCGAAGCGGCTGACTCAATGCTCAAGGCTGCAAACGTAGTGCTTGTGGGAACTGAGAAAATCGGTTCAGGTTTGGTAAGCGTTATGGTTCGCGGTGATGTTGGCGCTGTAAAATCTGCTGTTGAAGTAGGCAGTGCAAACGCTGCTAAGCTTGGTGAGCTCGTTGCTACACACGTAATTCCGAGACCTCACAATGATGTTGAAAAGATTTTGCCTACCCTTAAATAATAAGGCAAAACGCGTTCATACCGTGCGGACATACGTCCGCACGGCGATGAACTTGAACGGAGGATAGAAATGATTATAGCAAAGGTTACGGGAAGTGTAGTATCTACCCGAAAAAATGAAAAGCTTGTGGGAAGCAAGTTTATGATTGTAGAGCCTTTGGGCGAACAAAGTTCATCACTTGTTGCCATTGATGATGTGGGTGCAGGCATAGGCGAATATGTCCTTGTTGCCACAGGAAGTGCGGCAAGAATTGGCTGTGGGGTGGAAAATTCACCCGTTGACGCGGCTATTGTCGGTATTATAGACGACGGAAAAGAGATATTTGAAAAATAGATTTAATTGATAACAGAAGGGGGCGCAGTAAAATTGAATATTGAAGAATTGGCGAACCTCTTAAGAGAAAATGGTGTAGTAGGTGCAGGCGGAGCAGGGTTTCCTTCCTATGCCAAGCTGAACAGCGATGCAGACACCATCATTCTTAACTGTGCAGAATGTGAGCCTGTTTTAAAGCTCCATAGGCAAGTGCTTGAAAAGTATGCCTATGAGATTGTATCAACCTTTGCGGAGATTGCAAAAGCGGTTGAGGCAAAAAAAGCAATTGTTGCGGTTAAGAAGTCATACAAAGGTGCTGTTGAGGCGGTTAAAGCCGTCTTGAAGGACTATAATAAAGTTGAAATCAAATACTTGCCTGAGGTATATCCTTCGGGCGATGAAGTGTTTACTATATATGAAGTGACAGGCAGAGTCGTACCACCTGGGAAAATTCCTATCTCTGTTGGCGTTACGGTGTTTAACGTAGAAACGGTGTACAATATTTATAAAGCAATACATAATGGCGAACCTGTAACGCAAAAATTTATTACTGTTGCAGGTGAGGTCAAAAACCCAAAGACAGTATATGTTCCCTTGGGAATGACTTTTAAAGAGGTTATTGAGTTGGCAGGGGGAATTACCACATCTGACTATGCGTTGATAAACGGCGGTCCTATGATGGGACGTGAAGCGAGCATATACGATACAGTTACTAAGACAACGAATGCTATTTTGGTATTACCCCAAAATCATTATATTATACAGAGAAAAAATGCAAACACCAATATAGATATGAAACGTGCAATGAGCGCGTGCTGTCAGTGCAGAATGTGTACTGATTTGTGTCCGAGAAATCTCCTTGGGCATCCCATAGTGCCCAGCGAGTTTATGCACGCCGCATCAAGTGGAACAATAAGAGATATCAAACCATTGATAAATACTGCTTTCTGTTCAAGCTGTGGCTTGTGTGAGTTATATTCCTGCGGACAGGGATTATCGCCCAGAACTCTTATTACGGAGTACAAGGGAGAATTGAAAAAGCAAGGGATACTTCCTGACAGAGATATCAAGATAGCACCTGTTTCAAAGATGAGGAAGTACAGAGGCGTTTCAAAAGAGAGATTGACAGCAAGAATAGGACTTGCTAAGTACGAGACACCTGCACCCCTTGATACGGCTGAGGTAAAAGTAAATGAGTACAAAATTGCACTAAGTCAGCACATAGGTGCACCTGCAGTTGCAAGTGTCAGGGTTGGCGACAAAGTAAAAAAATATCAGGTAATCGGAAAAGCAAGAGAAGCTGCACTTTCAGTCAATATACATTCGCCGTCAGATGGCGAGGTAATTGCGGTTAGCGAAAGTCAGATTACTATACGACAGGAGGGCGGAAGATGAGTAAGGCAATAGGTATGGCTGAATATCAGACAGTATCTACAGGTATTGAGGCGGCAGATTTGATGGTAAAAACAGCGGATGTAGATGTTATCGAGGCTCAGGTAGTATGCCCGGGAAAATATATAATTATTATCACAGGTGAATTAAGTGCTGTCAAGGCATCTGTTGATGCCGCATCCCTGAAATTCGGCACAAAACAGATTGACAGCTTTGTTCTGGGAAATCCCGATGAATCTATTTTCCCTGCGATTTACGGCGTAAACGAGATTGAAAATAAAAAAGCACTTGGTGTATTAGAAACCTACTCTTGTGCGGCAATGATTGTGGCTGCTGATACGGCTGCAAAGACCGCAGATGTTCAGTTGATAGAAATGCGATTGGCAAGAGGTATGTGCGGTAAGTCGTATATGCTGATTACAGGTGAGGTTGCGGCAATTAAGGCGGCAATCGAAAGAGCGGAGGTTGCGGCAGGCGACAAGGGTATGTTCCTTGACAGCTCTGTTATTGCAAACCCTGACGACAAGTTGTGGGAAACGGTTATGTAGACATATTTGAAAACATATGTATATGCAGGAGGATTAAAAATGATAGTTGATGAAAAATACATAAATGAGATAGTTGCAAATGTAGTAAGCTCAATGAAGGAAGTCGAGAGAGCACCAAAGCAAAAGGGTGTTTTTGATACAATGACAGAGGCTCTTGAGGCTGTAAGCAAGGCATATAAGCAGTTCCGTGGTTATTCTGTGGCTCAGAGAGAAAAAATGATTTCCCGCATCAGAGAACTGACCCTTGAAGAAGCTGAAAATTTAGCCGTTCTCGGTGTCGAAGAAACAGGAATGGGCAGAGTTGCAGATAAGATTATCAAGCATCAGCTTGTTGCAAACAAGACCCCTGGAACAGAAGATTTAAAGCCATCTGTTATGACAGGTGACGACGGTTTGACATTGATTGAGCCTGCTCCCTTTGGTGTTATAGGAAGCATCACTCCGTCTACCAATCCCAGCGAAACAGTTATTTGTAACTCTATGGGTATGATAGCAGGCGGAAATGCGGTTGTATTTAACCCTCATCCTAACGCTTGTAAAACTGCAAATTATGCGGTAGACCTTGTAAACAGAGCAATTTTAGAGGCAGGCGGTCCTGAAAATCTTGTTGTATCTGTTAAAAAGCCAACCCGTGAAAGCTCAAACGAAATGATGGCATCTCCCATTGTTCGTATGTTGGTTGCAACAGGCGGTCCCGGTGTTGTTAAGGCACTTTTGTCATCAGGCAAAAAGGCGATAGGTGCAGGTGCAGGTAACCCACCTGTAATCGTTGATGATACTGCTGATATTGAAAAGGCAGGTGCAGATATTGTAGCAGGTGCAAGCTTTGACAATAACTTGCCTTGTATTGCTGAAAAAGAATGTTTTGTTTTCCGTAATGTTGCAGACGAGTTGATTGCAAGTATGCAAAAGAACGGTGCATATTTAATCAAGGGAGCAGAGATTGATAAGCTGGTTAAGCTCTGCTTGATTGAAAAGAACGGAAAATACTCTATAAATAAAGATTGGGTAGGCAAAGATGCGTCTTTATTCTTAAAGGCTATCGGTATTGATGCTGACCCGAGATTGATTATTTGTGAAGTTCCAAACGAGCATCCGTTTGTTCAGGTTGAGATGATGATGCCTGTATTGGGTATTGTAAGAGTAAAGGATATTGATGAGGCGATTGAACTTGCAGTTGCCGCAGAGCACGGAAACAGACATTCGGCTCATATCCACTCTAAGAATATTGATAACTTAACAAACTTTGCAAAGGCTGTTGAAACAACAATATTTGTAAAGAACGCGCCGTCTTATGCAGGAATAGGAGCAGGCGGTGAGGGATACACAACCTTTACTATTGCAGGGCCTACAGGTGAAGGTCTTACAGCGGCACATTCATTCTGCCGTCAAAGACGTTGTGTAATGGTTGACAATCTGCATATTGTTTAATACAAAAGATTTTAGAATATAAAACGGAGCAAAAATATGAAAGCACTTGGAATGATAGAAGTTTATAGTTTTACCACGGCGGTATGTGTCGCGGATATTGCGGCAAAGGCGGCAGATGTAAAAATTATTGCATTTGACAGAAACAGACCGCTCAGCCCTGATGTTCCTGCACCGCTGGTAATGGTGGTGAAGATGGAGGGTGAGGTTGCCGCTGTCAGAGCCGCTGTTGAGGCAGGTGTGGAGTATGCCAAGAGTGAAAACAAATATATTGTTTCACACGTTATTGCAAGACCTGACGAACAGGCATCTTCAATGGCGTACCTTATGGATATAAATAAAGATAAGTTTAACAAAAAGCTGCCAAAATCATTTTTTGGTGTAGATTACCAGGTAAAAAATCCAAATGTTGCATTCGGCCTTTTGGAGATACAGGGACTTGTTGCATCTATCGAGGGGCTTGACTCTATGTTAAAGACAGCAGATGTTTCTCTTATTCACACGGAAAAACGTCTTGGCGGAAGACTTTGCACATTGATTATCAAGGGTGCTGTTTCTGCTGTTAAAGAGGCGGTAGCTGTAGGTGAGAACAAGGCAAGTGTGCTTGGAAAGGTATACGGCAGAGCCGTTATTGCCAACCCTCACGGAGAAATTGCGAAGTTTTTTGACTACAATGGAGATATAACCGAGGGAAAGGATTGATTTCGTTATGAATAAAAGTGTTGTTGAACAAGCTGTCAGAGCGGCGCTTGCTCAGGTGCAGGAAGATAATGAGCAGATTAAGGTCGGAGTTTCTCAACGTCATATTCATTTGTCAAGAGAGGATTTAGATACCCTTTTCGGTAAGGGATATGAACTCACCAAAAAGAAGACCTTGATGGGCAGAGAGTACGCATCTGCGGAGACGGTCACTTTGGTTGGACCATCACTTAAGTCTATTGAAAAGGTCAGAGTTTTGGGACCTGTGAGAGCCAAAACCCAGGTTGAAATTTCAAAAACAGATACATTTGTATTAAAAGTCAGTCCACCCGTGCGTCCGTCAGGCAAGGTTGAAGGCTCTGAAAAAATAGTTGTTGTCGGACCTAAAGGAAGTGTGTACTTAAAAGAGGGCGTTATAATCGCAAACAGACATATACACTTATCACCTGAGTACGCTGAAAAACACGGAATTAATGACGGCGACTATGTTGACGTTATGATTGACAGCATTAAGCCCACTAAGTTCTATGATGTTCAAGTAAGGGTAAGAGACGATTTTAATACCGAAATGCATATAGATACTGATGATGCAAATTCAGCGGGATTGAAAAACGGCGATATTGTAAGAATTATTAATAAATAAGTGCGGAGGCTTCCGCACTTAAACTTTATAAGCCTTGAAGGAGGCGATTAAGATATGTTCGCATTAGAACGTCAAAAGATGATTATTGACCTTTTAAACCAAACGGGAGCGGTTTCGGTCAGCCGACTCAGCGAAGAGATGGGAGTAACCGAAGAAACAGTAAGGCGTGACCTTGAGAAGCTTGAAAAACAGGAACTTTTACGCCGTACTCACGGGGGTGCTTTGCCAATTGACGATAGCAGTAATGAATTGTCGTTAAATAAAAGAAAGTCAACCAATGTTGAGGCAAAGCAGGCACTTGCCAAAATTGCTGCTGATATGGTTGCGACGGGTGATACGATTTTTCTTGATGCCTCTACGACTACGTTCTATATGGCTCAGGAAATAAAAAGAATGAAGCAAGCGGTTACCGTAATTACAAATTCTTTGAGGGTTATATCGGAATTGTCTGATTGCGAAAATGTCAAGTTAATCGGAATAGGCGGTCTTGTGGGCGGAAATCAATCCTTTGTAGGAAGATTTGCGGAAAATTGTATCGAAAAAAACTATTTTGCCAATAAAATGTTTTTTAGCGGAAAGGGTATTGTCCGAAACAGCGGTGTCCTTGAAAGCAACGAGCAAGAGTGTGCAATCAAGCAACAGATGATAAAAAATTCCACAAAGCACTATTTTATATGTGATAAATCAAAAATCGGAAGAATTGGTTTTATTAAACTTGCGGATATAGAAATGCTTGACGGAATAATAACAGATGCAAAAATTGATAAAGAGTGGAAAGCAGAGCTTGACGAAGCAGGAGTCGAATTAATAACAAAATAAGGAGCCGAAAGGCTCCTTATTGCATTTATTGACATATATTTAAAGATTATTGCACCACTTTGCAAACTTTTTAAGTGCATTAAAGCGGTGGCTGATTGAATTTTTAACCTCCGCAGGCACTTCTGCTAAGGTACATTTGCGGTCATCAATGTAAAAAATCGGGTCATATCCAAAGCCACTTTCGCCTGATGGAGAAAAAGCAATTCTGCCGACACATTCGCCTCGGAAGGTTACTGTTTTTTCGTTGGGACGTGCAAAAGCAATAACACATACAAATTTTGCGGTTCTCTTTTCGGCAGGCTGTCCCTCAAGTGCAGTCAACAGCTTGTTGATATTCTCGGCGTCGGTGGCATTTTCCCCTGCATATCGTGCTGTGTATACCCCCGGACTTCCGTCAAGAATGTCTACACACAAACCGCTGTCGTCAGCAATCACGGGCTTTCCCACAGCTTTTAATATTGTTTCGGCTTTTTTTATTGCGTTTTCTTCAAAGGTGGTGCCGTCCTCGATTACATCTATATCGCCTGCCCCTGCGTCCGTTTGCGTGATTACCTCGTAATCCGCACCTAATATATTTTTAATTTCTTCTGCTTTGTGTTGGTTCTTACTTGCTAAAATAAATGTTTTCATTTTAATTTTCTCCCTGTTTTTATAATATGTATAGTTCTTTGCAAAACGTGAAATATCGTACAAATCATAAATCCAAAATAATTTTATTGAATTATTGCCCTTCGCCCATACAATGCGATTTATTGCACAATATAGGTTTTCTGCGGGACGTCGAGGACGCCGTCCCCTACAAAAATTATTTTGGATTTTATGGTTTAAACGTGAAATAATTTTACTATGAATTATTGTTCGTTCCTAATACAACGTGATTTATGGTACGATATATATTTTCTGCGGGACGTCGAGGACGCCGTCCCCTACAAAAAAATATTTTGAATTTATAATAGGCTTCCTTGCGTAATCGTAGGGGACGATGCCCACATCGTCCCGTTCGGCATTTGTTATATAATCGCCGATTTCTCAGTTGTGACAATGTTCGCTGAATAAGCAATATTGACAGGCGTCATAGTTTTTATCACAATATGGTCTTGCATCTATGTTTCCGTTGTATATTCCCATTGCCGAGTCCTGAATTTTCCTGTTTGACTCGTTTATGCGTTCTCTAAGCTCTGAGTCGGGAATGGGGGTCAGAGTATATTTTTCTCCGTTTTCGCCCCCCGAACTGTAGTCGGATATTACTGCGGCATCATCTGTCATCCATCCGTTTATTGCAACTTTTTTGTTGACCTCTTTTTCTAACTCAGATGGAGATATTCCTCCGCTGTTTGCAGAAAGCTTAACTATCGGGTCGGTCATTTGCATATAGAGCATTGCGGCAGGGCTTGCGTTCATCCTTTTGCATATTATATCGGAATATAAAAGCGGTTGTATATTTACACCTGCCTGAACAAGATTGTAGTTAAGGGGTTTGCTTGATGATTTATAGTCTGTGATTGCAATATAGTTTTTGCCGTTGATTTCAGCCATATCCGCCTTATCTATTATTCCTTTTAAGTTTGCAATGTGTTTACCATCTTCGTTTGATATTTCAAGCTGTGGGATTTCTCCGTCAGTATCAATTCGTATTTCAAAGCCGATAGGACGAAATTTGCTTGACCGATAGAATTTTATGACCTCCCAGGCTGTGCGAGAGGCAATCCCTTGCATCTTTGTGGTGATATATTTATAGTAAGAAGAGCTTTCGTATAAAAGCTCACTGTTCTTTTTTGCTTCATCTTTTACAAGGGAGTACATACGCTTGTAGCAATCCTCTTTTGTTATGCTTGAAAAGTCTGTATTTGCAGACTTCAGTTCTGAAAAATATCTATACAATGCCTCGTGCTGAATAGTACCTGTGCTGCGTGCCTCTATGCCTGCGATTTCTCGCTCAGATGCCATAAGACCATAGCTTAAAAAGAAAGAATATGCACACGCGTTATACTTTTCAAGCTTTGATGCGCTTAACCTAATCGGTGTGCCGTAGATAGCATCTACGGAGGCTCTTGACAGCTTTTCGGGCTTATGATTTTCCATTGCATAGATTATATCAGCCAATTTTTCTGCATAGTCTTTGTCGTTGGCAAACAGCTTGTATAGCTTTGCCTCCGAAGGCTTTAGCTGAGTATGGTTACCGCTTGCCTTTGCGAGAATAGTGCATAAAATCTCAAATGCCGCCTCCTTGCCCTCCGAGCCGTGAAGGATATCACCGCTCAGGTCGGGATTGTAAACTTCAATATCAGGGAAAACTTTGTTTTTTATCCTCTTTAATATTGGTGAGGGTGCAAGCGGTGTTCCGTTTGCATTTGTCAGGGGGCAAAACAGATATAGCTTCTCTGATGGAGCAGAGAGAACAGAGTATATAAGGAGTTGTTCCTCGTGTTGTTTAAAGTCCGCTCCCGGGGCTAACTGTATTCCGTGATTGTAAAGCTCGTGACGTTCTGCGTCGGATATAATACCCTCAGATGTGTGAGGCATAGGAAAAACACCGTCGGTCATACCTAAGACAATGACCACAGGCGTTCCGCTGTTTCGGAAGGTGTCAATACTGCTCAATACAACACTGCCTTGGGTTTGAGGTGTAAGACCTACGTTTATGCCGCTGCAGGCATTGTTAAAAAGCTCGTAAAAGTCCTGCCTGGATATATATTCGTCGTCCATAAGGACAGAAATTTGCGATATTATCGATATAACGCTGTTCCATACCTGTTTGTACTCCTCTGCAAGATAGGACATATTTTGAGCGGAAAAAGACTCGCACAGGGTGGATATGCAATCTGACAGCTCAAATAAGTCCATTGCATTTAATATGGCATTGCAAAACTCCTTTGCATTTCGTCTGCCCGAAAGTTCTGATTTCATACATTCGGTAAAGCGTGTAATCTTGCCTCTGGTTGTGTTGATTTCGTCTATGTCATAACCTTTGGGGCAGTATGCCCATACGGCGTCATTCCACATAGAATGTGATGGATTGACAGCAAGCAGATAGTTTTCAAAGCTGTCAATCTCATTATCGGTTGCGGTTGTTATGCCTGTTCTTGCAAGGGTCATAATTCTCTCGTAGGAGTAGCCGTTTGCTATAATATCGAGAGAAGTTGTTATCAGCCGTACAAGAGGATTGGAAATAATACTTCTCCTTTTATCAAGAAAGATGTCAATTCCTCTTGACTCAAATATAGCAGGTGCTATCCGATTGTATGCATCGGTGTTTCGTGCCAAAATTAAAAAGTCAGAGAATTTACGTCCCTCTGTTCTGCATAGCCGCAGAATTAAATCGGCGGCGGCTTCTGCCTCTCTGTAATTGTTGGATACCTCAAATATTTTCACGTTGTGGGGCGTGCTGATTTGGGGTTTGGGATATGATGAAAAGTAGTTGCCTACAAGTATATCAATTTCGCTTTCCATAGGGTTATCCGCTATTTTTACAGGAGCGGAATAGGGTACGTTGTGCGTTTTGGCTGTTTCAATAAGTTTTCTGCCTGTTTCTGCTGATGAGGAGAACAAATCAGAGCATCTGTATATATCGTCACAGCAGAGGTCAACATATACGTCAAGCAGTTGCATAAGCTCAGCTATTGCGTTGAGCTCAACAGGTGTAAAAGAGCGGAAATGACGTATGAACAAGCTGCCTTTTAAAAATGCACATTCCTTAAGTTTGGGGATAACAAGAGTCAAGTTATCCTCTGCGTCGGCGGAACTGCTGTTCAACAGGTTGTCATACACCTCATATATTTTTGATATATCGTTGAGTTTTAAGGATAGGTCGTCGCTTTCAACTTCGTTTGCGGTAGATGCCAAAAGTTCAGGATTGATGCCATAGCGTTTAAATTCCGATACTAAGCTCACAATGTCAGATGCAAAACCTTTGCGGCGTATTGTGCGTGCAAGGGCGTTGAGTTTGCCCTGCAAAGAGCGTATTGTTTCGGCGGCAATAATTTGCTTTCCTGCACCGTCTATGTACTTCATACGTAAGGGACCAAGCTTAGAAAAAACCAGATTACACAATCTCGAAAACGTGATAACCTTTACGGAGTTCTGGGCTTTTATGCCATAGTTTTTAATGACATCTCTTTCGGTTGACAGCGAAAACTGTTCAGGAACGAGAAGCCACGAAAGATTGCCGCTTTTTTTATTCTTAGAAATCAGGTTGTCCACATATTCTTTTCGGTTTGAATTTTCTGTTCCGTATATAATGTTCAGCATCTCTCCGCTCCTTTCTATATTCTCATATAAGCTGTAAATTCAAAATAATTTTATTGAATAATTTGCCCTATGCCCATACAGTCGCCAAGCCCAACTGCAATGAAAAAATTATTTTGAAATTTGTGAAATTTTTTATTATTCTTATAATAGCACATAATCGGCAAAACTGCAACAAAAAAACAGCCATATGGGTGTCCTTAATAAAACAGTAATATTGTTTTCGTTGAAACGGCATAGGTTTTCTATGCCGTTTCTTCGTGTCCGTTTAGTAATGACAATGGCAGTATGCCGACCAAATCATACACAATGTCAATTTCTTGTGTTCGTTTTCCGTCAATGTTTTGTGGTGCGTGAACATAAACACGCTTTACCATATCGTTTAATACTGACGGAGTTAATTCCTGTAAATCAAAATATTTATGTACCTTTGAAATAAATCTTTCAACATTGTCGGATTGTTCTTCCGTTTCGGATATTTCAGGAGATAATTTTTTGATAAGATTATTTAATTCTGCTTGTTCATTTTCATAATTCGCAGATAGCATTTCAAATCTTTCGTCCGAGATTTTTTTGCTGACATTATCCTCATAAATACGCTGAAACAATAGGTCTAATTCTTTAATTCTGCTTTCGCTTTTTGATAGCAGTTTTTTCTTTGCCGTAAGTTCCTTTTTAACTTCTGCCTTTTGCTTTGCACCCAATACCTTGCGGAATTGATTTTCATAACTTGCAACTGTTCCGATTACATATTTTAGATGTGCCAACACACCCTGTTCAAGAATTGTTGCACGAAAAAAATGTGTTGAACATTCTTCCTTGCCCTTGCGAGAGGTTGAACATACAAAACGATCTTGTCTGCTTTCAAAATATTTGCTTGTGCAGTAGTAAAGTTTCTGCCCGCAATCTGCACAATAGGCTATGCCCGAAAACATATTGCTTTTGCCTGTTCGTGTCGGTCTGCGTTTGTTCTTTCTTAACTCCTGTACTCTTTCCCAAGTATCAACATCAATAATTGCTTCGTGGGTGTTTTCAAATATCAAATGCTTTTCTTCGGGATTGGTACATTTCTTTTTGCTTTTGTATGATTGCTTATAGGTTTTGAAATTTACGGTATGCCCTAAATATTCTTTTTTCTTAATAATTCCTGCAATGGTATCAGCAGACCAATTATATGGATTTTCTAATTTCTTAAAGGCTTGTCCTTTACTGCTCCAATACGAAAACGGAGTTAATATCTTTTTATCTTTCAGTGTTCGTGCAATTTGTGATGTGCCGTACCCCTCAAGACATAAAGCAAAAATCTTTTTGACAATTTGTGCAGCCTCATCATCAACAATCCACTTTGTTTTGTCATCAGGACTTTTCATATATCCAAACGGCGGTCTTGTTGTCAAATGCTTTCCTGATTCACCTTTTGCTTTCATAACAGCCTTTATCTTTTTACTCGTGTCCTTTGCGTACCATTCATTGATGATATTAAGAAACGGAGTAAAATCACTGTCAATTTGATTAGCACTGTCTATGCCGTTGTTGATAGCAATAAAACGAATATTCTTTTCGACAAAAAGTATTTCTGTATAGAAACCGACTTTTAGATAATCACGTCCAAGTCTTGACATATCCTTTACGATAATTGTGCCGACCTTGTTTTCCTCAACAAGTGCAATTAAATCATTCCAGCTCGGACGGTTGAAGTTCGTACCGGAAAAGCCGTCGTCAACAAAAAATTGCAGATTTTTAAAACCATTTTCTTTTGCGTATTTACTTAAAATATTTTTTTGATTTACAATACTGTTGCTGTCGCCCTGTAATTCATCATCACGGCTTAAGCGACAATATAAAGCCGTAATTTTATCAGACTGTTTCATAAAATTTCGTTCCTCCTTTTCAATCAGACAGTCTGTCAAAACAGGATTGCTTGTATTTATTATATCGCTCATTTTATTATTTGTCAGCCCCTTTCATATCGCTTTCGTCATTTTCCATAAGTCTTAATAATTTTGATGATATAGAACGGTAACTGTCATATACTCCGTTAAAGGTGTAAAGTGTGCCTTTATCCTCAAAAAATATTTTGACATCAGGCAGTTCATTGTTTAACACAGTTAATGCCGAAATCCGTAAATTTTTCTTATCCATTCCTATCCAATCCTTTCCGTTGATTTTTGATAAAACTTTTTTATAGCAAGCATAGCAAGTGGGTACTCACTTGCGGAAAATTAAATTTTTAATACTTGCTATTTTGAGAAAACAGCAAGCATAGCGAGTGTAGCCACACTCACAAAAATTTCATTTTTATTTTTGGGAATTTCCCAAACCCTTTTTGATATAACTTCGTTTTCGCATAATAAACGAATTTGATTGTAAAAATACAACCTTTGAGAGAAAAAATTTTGTTCTCACATAAGTAACACGCAAAAATTCAAAATAGCAACTTTTTAATAAAAGTTTTATTATTTTTTTCTTTCATATGGGTAACATCTGAAATTGAATTTTTACACACATAAATGCAAAAATATTTATTCTCATTTATGACACAATCAAAGAAAGAAAAATATGCAGAAACAGAAAATATTTATTGTTATTTTGCTGAAACTTTATAAAATGTATTGATTAAAAAAGAAAAATGTGGTATTATAAATATGCTACACTCTTAATTAAAATGGAGTTAGTATATATTCTTGTATTATTTTTACATTGCAAAGGTACGCTAATGGTAAAAGTGTACTCTCTGGCAAACTTTGTAATGTAAATGCAAGTTATATAAGAGTGTAGCAACCTTATCGTCAGAGCTTGTGCATTTTTCGTGCGTAGCTCTGAAATATGGGCTACGCATTTTTTATTAGATAATTAGCTTCGCAACCATTGGGTACTTCTCTCGCCTGATAAAGTTGCCAAGCAATTATATATTTTTAACAAATTAAATTTTACAAAGGAGCTAAAAGCAAGTGAAAAAATTAGTAGCGGTAATGTTAGCATTCTGTTTTGTGTTATCATTATCAGGATGCGGAAAAGAGATGACACTTAATTTATCTTATGGGAATAGAACAGGTACATACTCTGGCGATGTAAATGAACAAGGTTTACCACACGGACAAGGTAAATTCACTTCAGAAAATGAAGAAGGCGAAAAATGGACTTATGAGGGAGAGTTCAAAAACGGACATTTTGATGGCGAAGGTAAAACTACTTGGAAAAGCGGAACTATGGAAATTGGAACATATAAAGATGATGTTATTGTTCCGATGAAAGGTAATGAGATTAAATCGTTATATACAACTCCAGAAAACTTTAAAGATCATTATGTGGAGATAATTGGACGAGTTTTCACTGCTCCTGAATTTGTTGATGATGGTGTAAGTATTCAAATGTGGGCTGACATAGAAAAAAGCGAAAATAATACCATTGTTTACATAATGGATAAAGATTTTGATGTAAAACAGGATGACTATGTTCGTATAGTTGGTAAAGTTGGTGATGCTTTTGAGGGAGAAAATGCCTTTGGCGGAACTGTATCGGCTCCAACAATTATAGCAAAAGAATATGAGGTTTTAAGTTATCAAGATGCACTTATGCCCACATTAAAAACGCTTGATGTTAATGAAACTCAAACACAATATGGTTATTCCGTAACTTTACAAAAAATTGAATTTGCAGAAAAGGAAACAAGAGTTTATTTAAAGGTTGATAATCAAGGCTCAGACACATTTAATGTTTACAGTTTCAATGCTAAAATCACCCAATCAGGAAAACAATTTGAAGAACAGGATAATTGGGATGCTGAATATCCTGAAATACAAAGTGATTTACTTGTGGGCAATTCAACAGAGGGAATTATTGCATTTCCAAAATTAAATGATGGTGCATTCACAGTCATTATAGATGCAAGTTCTGAAAATTGGGACGAGGATATTAAACCATATACATTTAACATTCAAGGATAGGAGAATTACAATGAGAAAGATTAAATCAATTATAGCAACACTTTTGACATTCATTTTGATGCTTTCACTTACAGGCTGCGGGGAAATTAAAAAAGCAGAAACAGCGGTAAACGGAATGTTTGCTGCATTTAAAAGTCTGAATTTTGAAGAAGCACAAAAATATGTTAATGTCGAAGATATTACCAAAGCTGGAAATGAAGCAAACGAAAATTCAATGTTGATTATGGAAACAGTTTTTGGGAATTTAAGCTACGAAATTATTTCATCTGAAAAAGTTGACAATAATAATGTTGTTGTTAAAACAAAAGTTACTGCTACAGATATGAAGCCGGTTATGGGAGAATTTTTGACGAAGGCTTTAGAATATGCCTTTTCAAATGCCTTCTCATCCCCTCAACCTACAGAAGAAGAAACAAATAAAAAAATGGAAGAAATCTTGGTTGAATGCGCCTCAAAGCCTGAACTTGCTACAGTTACAAACGAAGTTGATATAAAAGTCGTAAAAACTGAAAGTAAAGAATGGAAAATTGAAGCTGATGATACTTTTGTTAATGCATTGCTTGGTGGTCTCGCAGATGCGGCAAAAGAAATGGAAAATGCTTTTAACACAGAAGAATAGCAAAAAGAGAACAGGCAAGTCAAGGGTAAATACACGAGCTTTACGCTCGCCCTTGACAAACCTGTTCTTTTTCGCAATGTGTCAGTTAAGGGGATTTAAGCCGAAAAATGGACTTAAATCCTCTTTTTCAAAAAGTGTTCATTTTTAGATTTTGTGGAACGATAGAACCCCATTTTTGAGGTTTTGAATATAAAACCATTACCTTGTATGTTTTCGTTGATTTTAACCCCATAAAACAAGCATTTTTCAACCTCTATTTCGTAACATCTTACACAAAATTCTTGCATTTTCTGTCAAACTATGTTAAAATATCGTTGTTGGAGAAATCCAACCTGATACTGGGCAAGTTCGAGGGCGGTTAGCCACCTTTTTAATTCTGCTGATTTCAGCAGGGATTGGGGGTGGTTTTATGGGAAACGAATACATAATTTATTTTATGATTGTTCTGTTACTTCTTGTAATAACCATAAAAAAATAACTGCTCCTCCGGTCAAGATTAGCAGTTATTTTCAACTATAATCTAGGCTAACCGCTTTGCGGTCTTGCCCTTTATCTACTTATATTATAATCTAAATATTTGATTTTGTCAATAAAAATCACGAAAAAAAAGCTATGCAAACGAAGAAATCGTCTGTATAGCTTTTTTCTTGGCAACCCTTTGACAGACCGTCAATACCTATACTGTTTTATTGAGGACTGTCGTAAGGCTGTTAGTTGTCAGTCTATTCAGCTTTTTCGATATCGTCTGTATCTGTCGGCTCACATATAATAAGCTCAACGGCTTTAGTGAGAACATCAGCATAGCTGTAAGATACACGGCGTTCACTTGTCGGCACGTCATTCTGAACATCAAGCTTAACTGTAAATATGCTTGGATATGTGTTCTCTATAACGCCGTCACGAACAACAATCTGCTTTCTTCCGTGCTTTGCCTTAAGGCGAACCTTATGTCCGACATTGTCGGCAAGGTCACTTTTTATTTTAATCAAATCCTTTTGAATATACATCGGTAACACCCCTTTAAACATAGTGCAATATAAAAAGATGCAATATAATCTATGCCTCAACAGCAAAGCGTTTCATCAGATTTGTGCGGAGAAACATCTGCCTCTGAATATAATAAATGCTTCTTTTATTTATGTGTATATTATAGCACAACTTTTCAATTTTGTAAATAGAAAAATACAATTATTTTACATATTTTTCACAATAAAGTTACAGCGGTTAAAAGAATAACGTAAAACCGCAGTTCTTGTTGACTTTTAATTTTAAAAATAGTATACTTTATATGTAAAAATAGGTTATATTGTATATGTGTGGTTATGGAGGAACAAAATATGCCTGAAAAGCAGAACAGGCGAAAGTCTGATATAATGTTTTTAAATATTGTATTTTGCCTTTTGGTTATATTCATTCACGTTGCCTCTGAGGTTGTGGTGAAGGCACCGAGAAATACATATTTTTTTACTGTTGTTTTTCTGGCACAAAGGCTGTCGTACTTCGTTGTACCAGGGTTTATAGTGTTGAGCGGTGCTAAGCTGTTTATTAACACACAAGATTTGACAAGCTATCCAAAATATTATTTGTCACGCTTTTTGCGTATTGTTGTTCCGTACATATTTTGGGCGTGCTTATATTATGCGTGGTTGTGCATAAAGGGCGGATATTCCTTTAGTGGTTATGAGCTTTTCTATGGAATTTTAAAGGGTGATATTTGGGCACATTTATATTTTGTTGTTGTCCTTATACAGTTTATTATTCTCACGCCTTTTTGGATATACTTATACAATAGAGGAAATGCGGCAATTCATATTGCATTTGCTTTAATTATAACAATTATTTCTTCTCTGTATTTGCCGTCAATTCTGACAAGTGTATTTCCGTCTATACCTGATATTGATTTATCAAATTGTTTTTTGAGTTATCAAATCTATTGGACGGCAGGATGTTTGATAGGAAAATATTATAAAGAGTTTACAAGTTACCTTAAGCACAATGTTTTAACGATTGTTATCTGCTTTGTTTTATGCGGATTGGCAGAGGGATATCTCTCGTGGCTGACATATACGGCTGAACCTGTCTGGATGGGTTTGTTTCATATGCTGTATGCTATGGCGGCAATATTGTTCTTTTATATGATTGCACAACTGTTCACAGGCAAGGCAAAGGGATTGCTTATTCCTTTGTATTTGGTAGATAAATCAAGTTATATGCTGTATTTGATGCATTGCCTTGTAATTGCGGTTGTGGACAATCAGTTGGACTCAAGAGGTATTTATGATATTTCAAACAGGTTTGCATACCGCACCGCTTTGGTATATGTGATATGTGTGGTTATTTGCCTGTTGTGGCGGATGTTATGTGCGGCGGTATCTAAGGTAGCCGTCAGAAAAAAGTAGTTTGAACATAAGGGAAGGGATAATTAGAAATATGAATTTATGTAATCCTACAGAGCTAAAGGCTTTGCTTGCAAGACACGGGTTTGCTTTTTCTAAAACCTTGGGGCAGAACTTTTTGATAGACCAAAATATTCTTGAAAAAATAGTGGCAGGAGCAGGGATAGGTGAGGGTGATTATGTTCTCGAAATTGGTCCAGGAGCAGGAACTTTAACAAGGCGATTGGCTCAGACAGGTGCAAAATGCACTGCCGTTGAAATAGACAAGGCGCTTTTGCCAATTCTTGCGGACTCTATGGCGGAGTTTGACAATTTTAGCTTGATAAACAATGATATATTAAAAATAGATTTAAGAAAACTGTGTCAGGAGGAGTTCGGCGGAAATTCGTTTCACGTGGTTGCAAATTTGCCATATTATATTACAACTCCCATAGTGATGAAACTTTTGGAGGAGCGGCTGCCCGTTAAGTCTATGACTCTTATGGTACAGAAAGAGGTGGCAGAAAGAATGTGCGCCGAGTGCGGCGGCAAAGAGTATGGAGCTCTTTCGGTGGCGATTGCGTATTACTGCAAAGCGGAAGTCGTGTGCAAAGCGGAACCTCATTGCTTTATGCCTCAGCCTAAAGTAACATCTACGGTTGTCAGACTTGTCGTTGGCGAGAAACCTAATGAGGACGTTAAAAGCGAAAAGTTTTTCTTTGCTCTTGTGAAATCGGCTTTCGGACAAAGGAGAAAGACATTGGTGAACGCACTGTCCAAAAGTCCGTATGTATCAATTGAGAAAAATTCGGTTATTGAGGCTTTAAAAAATATGGGACTTGACGAGAATATAAGAGGGGAAAAGCTGAGTATTGAGGAGTTTGCGAGATTGAGTGATTTGCTGAACTGAGGAGATTTTTATGTATTGTCCAAATTGTAAGTCTGAATACCGCGACGGGATATATGTTTGTCCCGAATGCGGAGCGGAGCTTAAAAATGAACTTGAAAAGGAAACAGAAACTGAAGTTGTAGTCGACCTCGAGGAAAAACCCTGCAAGCTATGCAGTGCGGCAGATGAGTTTGAGGCGGATATTATAATTGCCAAGCTAAAAGCCGAGGGAATTTATGCATACAAAAAATTCAACGGAACAGACAGCTATAACAGAATTTTGTTGGGCAGAACCATTTTTGGAGTAGACATAATGGTGGGAGAAAAGAGTCTTGAGGAAGCTAAAGTGATACTTTGAGAAAATATTAACAAACAAACATAGATGCTTTTATAAAAATTGTATAAAATTGATATTGAAAAAATGTGCTTGTTAGTGTATAGTAGTATAGGAAAAATTTTAAATAATAAAATAGATAATAGATATTAAATTATATAATAACAATTAGGAGGAAAAAGAAATGACAGAAAACAAGTTTGTTTTGAATTGGCTTGAAGAAATGAAAGCTCTTTGCAAACCTGACAGCGTTGTATGGATTGACGGTAGCGAAGAGCAGTTAGAGGCTCTCAGAGCAGAGGCGGTAGAAAGCGGCGAAATGATAAAGTTAAACCAGGAAAAGCTCCCTGGTTGTTACTATCACAGAACTGCAGAAAACGACGTTGCAAGAGTTGAGGACAGAACATTTATATGTACTCCAACCGAAGAGGAAGCAGGTCCTATTAACAATTGGATGGCTCCTGACGAAATGTATGCAAAGTTGAACGCTTTATATGACGGCTCAATGGTTGGAAGAACTATGTATGTAATTCCATATTCAATGGGTCCTGTGGGCTCACCTTTCTCAAAGATTGGTATTGAGCTTACTGACAGTATCTACGTTGTATTAAATATGGCTATTATGACAAGAATTGGTGACAAAGTTCTTGAAAAGATAGAAGGCGACGAGTTCATTAAGTGCTTACACGCTAAAAAGGACGTAAATCCTGATGAGAGATATATTGTTCACTTCCCACAGGATAACACAATTATGTCTGTAAACTCAGCTTACGGCGGCAACGTATTGCTCGGTAAGAAGTGCTTTGCACTCAGAATTGCATCATACCTCGGTAAAAACGAAGGCTGGATGGCAGAGCATATGCTCATTTTAGGTCTTGAAAATCCCCAGGGCGAAGTTAAGTATATTGCGGCTGCATTCCCAAGTGCTTGCGGTAAGACAAATCTCGCTATGCTTATACCGCCTAAGTACCTTAAAGAAAAAGGCTACAAGGTTTGGACAGTAGGTGACGATATTGCTTGGCTCAGAATAGGTCCTGACGGCAGATTGTATGCTGTAAATCCAGAGGCAGGTTTCTTCGGTGTTGCACCTGGTACCAGCGAAAAGACAAACTTTAACGCTCTTGAGTCAACAAAGAAAAACACAATATTCACAAATGTTGCTATCAACAATGATGATATGACAGTTTGGTGGGAAGGTCTTGACAAGAATCCGCCCGAAAACTGCACAGAGTGGACAGGTAAGCAGGTTAACGGCAAGACTTACGAAGGCAATCTTGCTCATCCTAACTCAAGATTTACTGCTCCTGCAATCAACTGCCCTTGCATCTCATCTGAGTTTGAGAATCCACAGGGTGTTCCGATTTCTGCTATCGTATTCGGCGGCAGACGTGCTAAGACCGCTCCGTTGGTATATCAGGCAAGAGATTGGGAACACGGTGTATTCGTAGGTGCTACTATGGCATCTGAGACAACTGCGGCTGCTGCAGGTGCTGTTGGTGTTGTAAGACGTGACCCAATGGCTATGAAACCGTTTGTTGGATATAATATGGCTGATTACTTTGGACATTGGCTCGAAATGGGCAAGAAGATGGATCCTGAAAAGGCTCCTAAGATTTTCCACGTTAACTGGTTCAGAAAAGATGACGACGGCAAATTTTTATGGCCTGGCTTTGGTGACAATATGAGAGTTCTCCTTTGGATACTCGATCGTTGTGCAGGCAAGGCTGACGCAGTTGAAAGTCCTATCGGTCTTCTTCCTACAGCTAACGACATTGATACAACTGACCTTGACGTTACCGCAGAACAGCTTTCAGAATTGCTCAGCGTTGACAAGAGCGTTTGGATGGAAGATGTTGAAAATCAGGAGGAATACTTCGCTCAGTTCGGCGACAGACTCCCTGCTGAAATCAAGAAACAGCTTGAAATCTTAAAGAACAACTTAAAATAATTATAAGTTTATTGCAAGAAGCCTGAACGATGAATGTTCAGGCTTCTTTGTTATATCAGCAAATTTTAATTAATTGTCCTACATCTAAATTATCAGAGGTTAAATTGTTACATTCCTTTAATGCGTCGACGGTTGTTTTATATTTTTTTGCAATACTCCATAAGGTGTCGCCCTTTTGAACAAAGAATATTCTTATGCAGGGCCTTTTTATGTAGCTGCTGTTTTCATCAACTTCGATATCTGTAACAGGAGATAGTTCTTCCTCTTTAAAACAGCGAATACTCAAGCCGAGAATAACCCGTAGTTCTAAACTGCTGGCGCTGTTCATAGTATAGCTTGTGTGCTCGGTAAAGACCTTCGCATCACAGATTGTATCAGACTCCGCAGATGGTGATGTTAAGGTGTGTGTAAAGTCAGATACATCACTAAAATTGCACAGAGGAAGTTCGGGGTCGTTTGTTGTATATAAAATGTTGCTTTTAACCTTTCCAAATACAGTTATTTCGCCGTTGCCCGTAGAAATTCTATCCACAGATGCTGTGATTGATACATCACAAATTTTTGCAATATCAGGTAAGGCGTCGGGAAAGTTGACCGAGGCTTTATGAGTCAACCTTGCGGTTGTATTGTTTGTCAACTGTTCTATGGTTATCGGCTGAGAAATCAGCTTTGTGTCGCAATCAAGAGAATACGCGTCACATATTATCTCAGGTTCCTGAATTTTAATGCCGCGCAGAGAGGCGGCAAGACCTATTTCAAAACCGAATATTCTCGGTTCGCCGTCTGAGTCATCACGAACCTCGCAGTACATATCCGATAACATATATTCAATTTCTGCCTCCATATCCTCCTCGGCTCCTAATATGTCGAGGGTTTCCTCAAAAGGTATGGTATATTCGGCTGTTTGAACGGAGCCATCATCCAATGATGTGTAAAGAAAGCATATTCTTGCTTGCCCCTTAGCCAAGGCGGAATTTTCCATAAGAGTAAGCTCTGTTGCCTCAGGATATACGGCAGTTTTTAAAATTTCGCTTATAGATGGGTTGCCGGGCGGCAGTTCGGCTTGCTCGCATACAACAACTCTGTTTTCTGCGTTTACAGTGGTGTTGCATATGCGTATTTTTCGTGTTTCGGTGCAGATATCAGATGCGGAGTCCGACTCTGATGCGATTTCAAATGAGTCAGGCTCTATGACCTTAACACTTATTCCTGTTGTGCATCTGAGATTTATTTTTCGGCTGTTTATTAATGAATAGTTAAAGCTTTCGGGTTCAATGTCTGCAACGATAAATGCGGCATCACCTGGACTGCCCACATCTAACGAATGATTAAACGCCTGAGAGCCTGAAAGGCTTTTAACCTTGCTTGCAACCTCGCCGTCGGGAGAATACAGCACAGTCATATTTACGGTGCCCTGGACATATACCTTGCCTGCCCTGATAGACTTTTCTGTTACTGTGATATAACCGCTTACATCTAAGACCTTTTTGATATCGGGATTTACATCAGGAACAATAACATCACAGTCAACCGTTGTCTGACTGTATTTTTGGGATAAAATCTTGCTTGTTTGTATGGTTTCTTTTTTTAATATAACGGACATATAGTATACCTCGCTTTTTGTATCGTTTATACTCTCACCCTATTTATATGATGATATGTCCGCAGATATTACATTTTATAATGTATCTTTTATATTTAGATATAAATCATATATTTCACGGCGTGGTTGCTTTAGTTCGTCAGCAACACGTCGTGTCAATTCTTTTGCCCTCATTCCCTCGGCTGAGTATTTTTTAAGCAATGTTTCGGCGGAGGGTAAGGAATTAAGATATTCTTCTTCAAGTTTTTTGGCATCGGCTCCTTCAATTATGAGTACAAACTCGCCTTTGGGAGATGTTTCTTCATAATATGTTACGGCGTCTTGAAGGGTGGTTCTGTTGTATTCCTCAAATTTTTTTGTCAGCTCTCTTGCAAGAACAATTTTTCTGTTGCCGAATACCTCAAGCATATCCCGAAGCGTGCTGAGCAGTTTGTGAGGAGCCTCGTAAAATATGAGTGTTCTTGTGTCGTTTCTGACAGATTGCAAATGCTCAAGCCTGTTCTTTTTATTTACGGTTAAAAATCCCTCAAAGGCAAACCTACCCGTTGGCATACCTGATGCTACAAGAGCAGTGGCAAAAGCACAGGGGCCTGGCAGTGCTTCAATTTCTATGCCGTTTTGTATGCACAGCTTAACAAGGTCTTCGCCTGGGTCTGATATTCCGGGCATACCTGCGTCTGTTATAACGGCGATATTTGTTCCCGATAAAAGCTTTTCGATAAGGTAGTTGCCTTTTTCTCTTTTGTTGTGCTCATAATAACTCGTTGTCGGTACTTTTATATCAAAGTGATTTAAAAGTTTTGCGCTGACTCTTGTGTCCTCTGCGGCTATAAGGTCAACGCTTTTCAAGGTTTCAAGTGTACGATATGTTATGTCGTTTAAGTTCCCTATGGGTGTAGGGCATAAGTATAGTTTTCCGTTCATTATTCTGACTTCCTTCTATTATATATAGTATGTATTTCATCTGAGTATACACCAGGGGCTGTATACATATACAGCGGAGGGTCAAGAAAGAGCTTTGGCTTTCCCAGATAGGCACCCTCTACAAGTATCATAGTTGCAACTTTGTTTATTGAAGGGTGAATAAACCGCAATCTTTTTGGTTCTATTCTGTAATTTCGCATAAGGCAAAGTACGTCTGCAAGACGCTCAGGGCGGTGTATCATACACAGCTTTCCGTATGGCTTTAATATATTAGAAGAAACTCGGATTATATCTTCTAAATTGCACAATATTTCGTGCCTTGCAATTGTGACAGGATCACTCTTGTTTATAAGTCCGCTGCCTACTTCTTTATACGGAGGATTGCAGGTTACAACATCAAATTTGCTCTTGCCAAAAAGCTGTTCCGAGTTTTTTAAATCATCACAGATTATTTCAACTTTATCCTCAATTTTATTCAATAAAACTGAGCGTTGTGCCAAATCTGCACACTCTTTTTGAATTTCAATTCCTATAATCTTTTCTGCGTGAGATTTTTGTGATAACAATATAGGAATAATTCCGTTTCCACTGCATAAATCTATAACTGTGGAGTTTTTTCGTATAGATTTAGAGGCATAATCGGCAAGCAAAACCGCATCTGTTCCAAAACAAAACATATCGGGATTCTGAATAATTTTCATACCGTTTAGCTGTAAATCATCGATGCGTTCATTTTGAAAATGTAAACCGTCTTCCATTGGTACTTCTCCCCTTTATTATCAAAATGTTCTACTATGCACAAAAAAATCGTGCTTGTTTGTGAAAAATGCACAAAAAGTTTTTTCGAAGTAAAATTTGCAGTTCAATAATTGCAAAAAACGCAGCAACACCAAAGCAAAAAGTGAATTGCAAAAAGTTAAAATTAAAATTTTTATTTGCTGTGTTTTTCAAAAAAATCTCTCAGAATTAGTATAACAGAAAAATTTGTTTAGCACAATAACCAAAATTCTTTCAAGAATTTTCCAATTAAGAGAATAACAAAGAAAATCTAAGAAAATGAGAGAATTAAGGTAGTTTTTTAACTTTAAACCAATTTCATTTTAATTTTTTTCAAATAAAACTTTTTAAACAAATTTTGAAAAGTTGACGATTTAAAAAATTGATTATATAATAGCAGTGTAGTACGCTGAACCATTATTTTCCAATTACAGTCACAGGAAGATAGTGTTGTAAAAATATTACGAGGTGATTTGATGTTAAAAAGACTGAAAGGTAAGCTGAACGATGCGGTTAAGAAAACAAACAAGAAAATTGCTTTGGTTCTTTCCGCCGCTGTTGTAACTGTTACTTGTTGCGGATTTGTATATGCCACACCAAATGAAGTTACAATTGTTGATTCGGACAGCACTCCCGTTCAGATTAAAACTACCGACACCAATGTTGGCAAGATTCTATCAAAGCAAGGTATTATTTTGAACGAGGGCGACCGCGTTAATTATGCATTAACTGATAATGTAGATGACAAGGCGGTCATTAGAATTAAAAGAGCTATCTCGGTTGATATTTACCATATGGGTAAGACGAGAAGCTACGTGACGGCAGAAAACAACGTAGGAAAAATTCTTCAGGAAAACGGCATTAGCGTTACAGAAGAATGTACAGTTGTTCCCGCTGTTGATGAAAGTGTATCGGATGGTGACATAATTACAGTTATTGCTCGCGATGCACACGATGTTACTGTTCAGGAAGAATTTGATTATGCAGTAATTGAAAACGAGAACAGTGATTTAGCTCCCGGTGAAAGAGTTGTTATTCAGTCGGGACAGAAGGGTGTTAAAGAGTACACCTATCAGATTCGTTATCAGGACGGCGTTGAAGTCGACAGAGTTTTAGTGGATGAGGTTGTTCTCTCTGAACCTGTTGACGAAATCGTTGAACATGGCCCGGAAAGTGTTTGGGAGCTTGGCGTTATTCCCGCAAGCAGACCAACAAACTACAGCAGAATGGAAACATTTACTGCAACAGCGTATGATGCTTCTCCGGCAGATAACGGAAAGTGGGCAGGAAAAACTTCTACAGGAATGCCTTTAGTGTATGGCGTTGTGGCTGTCGATCCAAAAGTTATTCCTTACGGAACAAAAATGTATATTGAGTCAGCAGATGGCCAATATATATACGGATATGCTATTGCCGGCGATTGCGGCGGTGCAATAAAGGGTAAAAAGGTAGATTTATTCTTTGAATCAAGAAGTACCTGTTACCAATTCGGCAGAAGAGCAGTAAATATTTATTTTCTTGACTAAAACAAGATGGTTGTCGTTATATTGCGGCAACCATTTTTGTTTTTAGACTTATAAATACTTTTAATTTATACGAAAAGGCAACAAATTGTATTTGTAGGGGACGGCGTCCTCGACGTCCCGTAGGCTCTCCTGAGTATTTGTAGGGGCGATTCACGAATCGCCCGTTTGTCAGCGGTAGCTGACTGAGGGATTGTCAAAGATACCCTGAAACATATTACATAATGTTGTAGGGCAGGGGCTTGCTCCTGCCGAACAATGCGTAAATTCAAAATAATTTTATTTAATTAATTGCCCTTCGCCCATACATTCGCCAAGCCCGAATGCAATGAAAAATTATTTTGGATTTACAGCTTATGCAATAATATCTCTTGTAGGGGACGGCGTCCTCTTTCGTCCCGAAAAAATCCATTGTATAAAAGGAACTGTCAGTAATAGCTGGCTGAGAGGTTGGATATAAATAAAAATAGTGTGTAAAATATGATACAACCTACAATATATAGGATGGGAAATAAAAAAATATAAAAAAACGAAAAAAGTGTTGACAAAAGAGGAATAAGATGATATACTGTGTAAGCTGTCAGAAGAGAGACAACGTCTTAGAGACAAGTGTGAAAATAATTTAAAAAAGTTAAAAAAAGCACTTGACAAAGGCGAGTAAGTATGATATACTGACAAAGTTGTGTCGCTCAAAGGAAGCGAGCCTGGTCGAAAGTTTTTTGAAAAAGTTAAAAAAAATACTTGACAAACTAAAGACAAGGTGATATAATGAATAAGCTGTCCTTGAGAGAGATAGCCCGCGAGAGCGGAAGTGATGTTTGAAAAGTAAA
>CACWIG010000002.1 GCA_902760955.1 uncultured Ruminococcus sp.
AGGAAGTCTTTTGCAAATGTACCATCTTGAATATCGCTTAAAACCTTCTTCATAGCCTTCTTTGTGTCCTCAGTAATGATTTTAGGACCTGTGATGTAGTCACCATATTCAGCAGTATTTGAGATTGAATATCTCATACCCGAAAAACCGCTTTGATAGATAAGGTCAACGATTAACTTCATTTCGTGGATACATTCAAAGTAAGCGTTTCTTGGGTCATAGCCTGCTTCTACAAGTGTTTCAAAACCAGCCTGCATCAAAGCACAAACACCGCCGCAGAGAACTGCCTGTTCACCGAACAAGTCTGTTTCTGTTTCTGTACGGAAATTTGTTTCCAATACGCCTGCTCTTGCACCGCCGATACCCAGGGCATATGCAAGACCGATATCCCAAGCGTCGCCTGTTGCATCCTGCTCAACAGCGATAAGACAAGGAACACCCTTGCCTGCCTGGTACTCACTTCTTACTGTGTGACCCGGACCTTTGGGAGCTATCATAATTACATTTACGTTTGCGGGAGGCTTGATACAACCAAAATGAATGTTAAAGCCGTGTGCAAATGCAAGTGTCTTACCCTCTGTGAGATTTGGTTCAATGCTCTCTTTGTAAAGAGCGGCCTGCTTCTCGTCGTTTATCAAAATCATAATGATATCAGCAACCTTAGCGGCTTCTGCTGAAGTCATAACCTTAAGTCCCTGCTTTTCAGCCTTTGCCCAGCTTTTACTGCCCTCGTACAAACCAACTACAACGTCTACACCGCTGTCCTTTAAGTTAAGAGCGTGTGCGTGTCCCTGTGAACCGTAGCCGATAATTGCTACTGTCTTTCCACTTAATTTCTGAAGATCGCAATCCTGTTGATAAAAAATTCTTGCCATAATTTCATTACCTCTTTCTTAATATATTAAA
This sequence comes from uncultured Ruminococcus sp., assembly GCA_902760955.1. Taxonomy (GTDB): domain Bacteria; phylum Bacillota; class Clostridia; order Monoglobales; family Monoglobaceae; genus UMGS1820. The sequence continues at coordinate 907 of CACWIG010000002.1, forward strand.
AATTTGTTACTTTTCTTATAGTTGAACTTCCCTTTTCAAGGGATACGCTACCTGTTCTGCATATTTCCAAAATTTCAAAGTCGCGCATTAAATTTATAAATTCGTCAATACGTCTGCTTGTACCTGTAAGCTGTAAAATAAGTGAGTCCTTTGAATAATCCATTATCTTAGCTTCAAAGGCAGTTGTAGCAGCCATAATTTCATCTCTTGTGTCCGCATTGTTTGCAAGTTTAATCAACAACAATTCACAGTTAATTGAATCCCCGTCCTTCAACTCGCTTACGGAGCATACATCAGGCAACTTATACAGCTGATTTACAAGCTGTTGTTTATTTTGTTCATCACCATCAAAGACAACTGTGATACGTGAATACTCATTTGACTCCGTCTCACTTACTGTCAATGCACTGATGTTGAACTGACGGCGTCTGAACATACTTGTTACGCGGTTCAATACGCCAAAATGGTTGTTTACAAGCACAGCCACAGTAAATCTTGCCACATCAATCACCCACCTTTACAATAATATCATCCATTGAGCCACCAGGAGGAAGCATAGGAAGAACGAACTCGTCTTTGTCGACAGCACAATCTATCACATATGGTCCCGAACAGTTAAAGGCGTTTTCCAACGCTTTTTCAAGCTCGGCAACTGAGGCTACCCTCTCGCCATCTGCCCCGAAAGCCTTTGTCAACTGAACAAAGTCGGTCTTTCTGTCAAGCACAGTATTTGAATAATGCTTATCAAAGAACAAGGTCTGCCATTGTCTTACCATTCCCAAAACTCCGTTGTTCATCAACAGAATAACAATTGGAATATTGTATGTAACAGCGGTTGCAAGCTCATTTAAGCACATACCAAAGCTGCCGTCACCTGTGACAAGAACTGTTCTCTCGCCTGTACCGAAAGCCGCACCGATTGCGGCACCCATACCAAAGCCCATTGTTCCCAAGCCGCCGCTTGACGCAAAGCGTCTTGACTTCTTAAACGAGAGATTTTGAGCCGCCCACATCTGATGTTGACCTACATCTGTTGCAACGGCGGTATTCTCACCCAAAAACTTGTTCAATGTCTGAATAGCGTTTTTAGGTGTCAGGCTGTCACGGGTATCTGAATTTTTGACCTCTTCGGCTTTAAACTCTTTGATTTCGTTCTGCCACATAGGCTTTACATCCTCTTTAATCAAGGACAACAGCTTTTGAAGTGTCAGCTTTACGTCGCCTCTAAGTCCGTGTGCAGAATTTACTGTCTTTGAAAGCTCAGAGCCGTCAACATCAATGTGAACAATTTTTGCCGTTGTTGCAAACTTTTCTCTGTTTCCCGTTACTCTGTCATTAAATCTTACACCCAAGGATATTATACAATCCGCGTGATGCATAGCCATCGATGAAGCATAGTGTCCGTGCATACCCTGCATTCCCAAAAATCTTTCTGTGTCTGTCGGTATGCCCGAAAGTCCCATCAACGAACAGCCGATAGGTGCATCTATCTTATCTGCAAGTGCCAACATTTCCTCCTGTGCCTCTGCGGTAATAAGACCGCCGCCAAAGTAGATATAAGGTCTTTTGGAAGCATTGATACACTCTGCCGCTTCTTCAATTCTGATATCCTTTGCCGCCTTCTTCTCCTCAGGTTCTTCCACGTTTTTTGGTGCATACTCACACATTGCCATCTGAACATCCTTAGGAATATCAACCAACACAGGCCCCGGTCTGCCTGATACTGCAAGCTTGAAGGCCTCTCTGATGGTATCTGCAAGATCTTCAACATCACCGACAAAATAATTATGCTTGGTAATCGGCAAGGTTATACCCGTAATGTCGATTTCCTGAAAGCTGTCTGTTCCTATCTGAGTTGTAGGCACGTTTCCGCATATAGCAACAAGGGGAACAGAGTCAAGATATGCTGTGGCAATACCCGTAACTAAGTTGGTTGCACCAGGTCCTGAAGTCGAAATAACAACGCCTGCCTTACCTGTTGTTCGTGCATATCCGTCAGCCGCGTGGGTTGCCCCCTGCTCGTGTGCTGTCAAAATATGAGTAATCTCATCCTGATATTTATACAAAGAGTCATATACATTAATTATCTGTCCGCCAGGATATCCGAAAACAACGTCACACCCTTGTTCTATTAATGTTTTTACAATTATGTCCGCTCCGGATAAAATCATTACATCACCCCTTAACTGATTATCTTTTTAAATTTTCTATTATGAGCTTGCCGCATTCCTTGCAGCCAACCTTTACGCAGCTTTCCGCATCTTCGCCGTTTGGCATAATATCTGCTGTTCTGTAACCCTTGTCAAGAAAAGCTGAAACGGCGTTTTCTATTGCGTCTGCCTCACTTGCCATATCAAAGCTGTATCTCAGCATCATTGCCGCAGATAATATGGTTCCGATAGGATTGGCAGCATCTGTTCCTGCAATGTCAGGTGCGGAGCCGTGAATTGGCTCATACAAACCGCAAGAGGTACCGCCTAAACTTGAAGAAGGTATCATACCTATGGAGCCTGTTATCATAGATGCCTCGTCTGATAAGATATCACCAAACATATTTTCTGTTACGATAACATCAAACTGTGCAGGGTTTTTAACTATCTGCATAGCACAATTGTCAACCAACATATCCGAAAGCTCAACTTCTGGATATTCCTCAGCCAATTTGTGCATAACCTTTTTCCAAAGTCTGCTTGAGTCCAAAACATTGCTCTTTTCAACAGAACAGAGCTTTTTACCTCTTTTCATTGCTGTTTCAAAGCCAATTCTGCCTATGCGTTCTATTTCCTTTTCGCTGTACTTTAATATATCTGTTGCTACGTCCTCTCCGTCAACGCTGTCTGTTCTATGCTCACCAAAATATATACCTCCGATAAGCTCACGTACGATTATAAAATCTATGCCCTTGTCAACTATTGACTTTTTCAGCGGTGATGCTGATGCAAGCTGTCCCCAAATCTTAGCAGGTCTGTTGTTGCTGTATACTCCCATACCCGCTCTCAGGCGAAGGAGTCCTTTTTCAGGACGCATTTCCCCGGGAACATTGTTCCACTTGTCGCCGCCTACGGCACCCAGCAGAACGCTGTCGGAGTTTACACACTTTTCAAGCTCTGCCGCAGGGAGAGGGTCTCCCCACTTATCTATTGCACAGCCGCCCATATCAACATCTGTATAGTTAAATGTATGTCCGTATAATTCAGCAATCTTATCAAGAATCAAAAGTGCCTGTTCAACGATTTCAGGTCCGATACCATCGCCTCTTATTACAGCAATATTCTTATTCATTTGCACTTTCCTCCTTCAATGAGGCAAGTAAGCCGCCGCACTTGATTATGTTTTGTATAAATGGAGGGAAGGGCTGAGCCTGATATTCCTTACCCGTTGTTATATCCGTAATCTTGCCTGTATCAAAATCGACTTTTACCTCATCATCAGCAGAAATTTCCTCTGCCGCCTGCTCACATTCAAGAATAGGCAAACCGATATTTATGGCATTGCGGTAGAAAATTCTTGCAAAGCTCTTTGCAATAACACAGCCTGTCCCACAAGTTTTGATAACCAATGGTGCGTGCTCTCTTGAAGAACCGCAACCGAAGTTCCAGCCTGCAACCATAATGTCACCCTTGTTTACCTTCTTTACAAATTCAGTATCTATATCCTCCATACAATGAAGTGCAAGCTCTTCCGCATTGGGAGTATTAAGATATCTCGCAGGAATAATTACATCTGTATCAACATTGTCCGGATATTTAAAAACTTTTCCTTGAGTATTCATCATCCTACGCCTCCTTATATTCTGTAATATATCCCGTCAAGGCACTTGCCGCCGCCGTATACGGCGATGCCAGATACACCTCACTGTCAACGTGACCCATTCTGCCTACAAAGTTACGGTTTGTGGTAGCAATACATCTCTCGCCTGCCGCCAATATACCCATATAACCGCCAAGACACGGACCGCAGGTGGGAGTGGAAACAACCGCCCCTGCGTCCATAAACGCTGTCACGTATCCGCGTTCTACACATTCACGCATTATCTGCATCGTGGCAGGAATTATGATACAGCGAACTCCGTCAGCAATTTTCTTGCCCTTGAGTATTTTATATGCTGCCTCCATATCCTCCATTCTGCCGTTTGTACAACTGCCTATTACAACCTGGTCAATCTTTATGTCAGATAATGTATCCGCAGGCTTTGTATTTTCAGGCAAATGCGGACAGCTGACTGTTGGGGTAATCTCAGACAAATCTATGTCGATTGTCTTTTCATATTCCGCATCGCTGTCTGCCTCATAGGTTACAGGTGTGCGTTCACATCTGTCCTTCATATATTCTATCGTCACATCATCAACGGGGAATATTCCGTTTTTGGCACCTGCCTCTATTGCCATATTGCATATACAAAGACGGTCGTCCATAGTCAGATTCTTAACTCCGTCACCTGTGAACTCCATACTCTTATACAAAGCACCGTCAACACCTATCATACCGATTATTGTCAATATAACATCTTTACCGCTGCAATTTGACGGGAGCTTGCCCGTTAAGTTAAATCTGATAGCAGACGGCACCTTGAACCAAGCCATACCCGTTGCCATACCTGCCGCCATATCCGTACTTCCCACACCTGTTGAGAAAGCACCTAAAGCGCCGTATGTACAAGTGTGGCTATCAGCGCCTATAATGCAATCGCCTGCTGTTACAACCCCTTGCTCAGGCAGAAGAGCGTGTTCTATACCCATCTTGCCCACATCATAAAAGTGGCTTATGCAATGAGAGCAAGCAAACTCTCTGCATGTTTTGGATTGCTCTGCCGCCTTAATATCCTTGTTAGGAACAAAATGGTCAAGTACTATTGCAACTCTGTCTTTGTCAAATACCTTATCAAAACTTGCTTTTTTAAACTCATTCACCGCAACGGGAGTTGTAATATCGTTTCCGAGAACGATATCGAGTTTTGCATTTATAAGCTGTCCTGCCGTAACGCTGTCAAGTCCTGCGTGAGCGGCAAGTATTTTTTGAGTCATTGTCATTCCCATAAAAATCTCCATTCCGCCGCCTTGCGTCGGCACAAATAGTAATTAAATTTATCTCTTATCCGCAAGGCAATGGAATGATAAGAGATTTTTCGCACATCGCCGTTTCGCATTTTAAATGCGAAAATTTCGGCGGTGCCATTTAATCCGCCGGAGGCATTAACGTGAAAGGAACTTTCACGTTAACCCTTTATGTTGTTCATATTACGGAAGGCACTGAGCAGAGCATTCGCACTTGCGTGAATAATGTCTGTGTCGGTTCCTGCACCCCAGAACACTTCGCCTTCATCATTACGGATACCGATATACGCCGCCGCAACACTGCCCGAACCCTTATCTTTTAAAGTATGTTCGGTATATGTTTCAAGCAGATAGCTGCTCTTGGTAAACGCCTTTAACGCATTGCTTACCGCATCTAAAGAGCCGTTACCGAAGGCGTGAACTTTTTGTTCTTTTCCGTCATATACAAACGTAATATCCGCCTCCATATTTCCGTCCTTATGATAAAAGTCCATATTTGCTATATCAAGCTTTGAAGATTTACGCATATAATTCTCTTTAAAGATATTATAAACCTCCTCAACCATCAGTTCCTTATGCTCCATATCAGAAATATGCTTACACAAGTAGCTCAAATGCTCACGCATTGGATTAGGAAGAGCATATCCGTAAACCTGTTCCAACAAATATCCTATTCCGCCCTTACCGCTTTGCGAATTAACACGGATAACGTCTGCATCATAGGTTCTGCTTATATCCTCAGGGTCTATGGGAATATACGGAACATTCCATTGAGTTGAGTTCTTTTCTTTTCTGTAGTTCATACCCTTTGCAATAGCGTCCTGATGACTGCCCGAGAATGCTGCAAATACCAACGCACCTGCATAAGGCGTTCTCTCATAGACGTGCATACCCGTGCATTTTTCATACTTCTTAACAAGGGCAGGCATATCCGAAAAATCAAGTTTCGGGTCAACCCCGTGTGAATACATATTCATGGCAAGTGTGATTATATCCACATTACCTGTTCTTTCACCATTACCGAACAGCGTTCCCTCTACACGGTCAGCACCTGCAAGAAGTGCAAGCTCGGTATCTGCAACACCTGTACCTCTGTCGTTGTGAGGGTGAAGTGAAATTGTTACATTCTCACGATACTTCAGGTTTTCACTCATATATTCAACCTGACTTGCGTAAATATGCGGCAAACTCATTTCAACTGTTACAGGCAAGTTAATAATAACATTGTTATCCTCTGACGGCTCAAGCACGTCAAGAACTGCGTTACAAACCTCTAATGCATATTCAGGCTCGGTACCTGTAAAACTTTCGGGCGAGTATTCAAATCTGAAGTTGCCCTCATATTCTGCCGCAAGCTTTTTAACAAGCTTTGCTCCGTCGACTGCTATCTTTTTTATCTCCTCTTTGGACTTTCTGAAGACCTGCTCACGCTGTGCAACACTTGTTGAATTATAGAAGTGTATAATCGCACTTGGTGCACCCTTGCAGGCATCAAATGTCTTTCTGATAATATGTTCACGGCATTGTGTCAAAACCTGAACAGTAACATCTTCGGGAATCATATTATTATCTATAAGAGTTCTCAAAAACTCATATTCTGTTTCGCTGGCAGCAGGGAAGCCAACCTCTATTTCCTTAAAGCCTACCTGCAAAAGAGTTTTATAATATTCAAGTTTTTCATCAAGGCTCATCGGAATGACAAGGCTTTGGTTTCCGTCACGCATATCTACGCTACACCAAACCGGTGGCTTTTCAATGTGGTCCTTTTCTACCCATTTCTTATAATTTCCCGGTGCGGGATAATATCCTATATTGTATTTGTTTGCATCCATCATATAACCCCTCCTATTTCTGCAATAACCTCTATTTCCAACAACGCATTTTTCGGCAAAGCCTTAACAGCCACGCAAGAGCGTGCAGGCTTTCCTGTAAAATGTTTTGCATATTCCTCATTAAACTCGGCAAAATCTGACATATCACTTAGAAAACATACTGTCTTGACCGTGTTTTCAAGGGAGCTTCCAGCCTCCTCCAAAACAGCCTTCAAATTCTCGCAGACACGTCTTGTCTGTTCGGTTATGGTTTCTCCCACCATTTCGCCTGTTTCAGGGTTTAGCGGAATTTGTCCCGAAGTAAAAACCATATTTCCTACAACAACCGCCTGTGAATACGGACCGATTGCCGCAGGTGCTTTCTCTGTGTGTATTTTACTACTCATATTAATCTCCCTCCATTTATACGATTTTAAAACCTTTATCACGCAACGTCTGTGTTATCAACCTTACGTGGTCGTAATCTCTTGTTTCCATCTGAATTCTAAGGAAGCATCCGTTTACGCTTTCCGTGTTACCTCTCTCGTGGTGGACACTTGTTACATTTCCGCCGCACTCAGCAATAATTCTTGAAACATCCATCAGCTGTCCCGGCTTATCTATAAGCTCAATCATCAGACTCGATGACCTTCCCGATGTCAAAAGTCCGCGATTGATTACCCTTGACAGACTTGTAACATCAATATTTCCGCCCGATACAACGCTAACAACACGCTTGCCCTTTAGCTGAAACTTATCAAACATAACAGCCGCTACCGCAGCAGCTCCTGCACCTTCGGCAATCATCTTCTGACTTTCTATCAATGCAAGAATGGCTGACGAAATCTCATCATCTGTCACAGTTGCAATATCGTCAACATACTCACTTACGATATTAAAGGTATTTTCACCCGGTTGCTTAACCGCAATACCGTCGGCGATTGTCTGAACTTCATTCAGGCATTGTATCTCGTTGTTCTTTATGGAATTAAACATACTCGGTGCACCCGACGCCTGAACCCCGTATATCTTTATGGAAGGTCTGATTTGCTTAACTGCATATGCAATTCCCGAAATCAATCCGCCTCCGCCTACGGGTACAACTATTGCATCAATGTTGTCAATATCATTTAGTATTTCAAGAGCGATTGTTCCCTGACCTGCGATTACGTTTTCGTCATCAAATGGATGAACAAAGGTATAACCTTCGCTTTCTTTAAGCTCCAAAGCCTTTTGATAAGCGTCATCATAACAACCCTCTACCAAGCAAACCTCTGCGCCATAGCCCTTTGTTGCCTCCACTTTTGAAATCGGTGCGCTGTCAGGCAGACATATCAAAGACTTTATTCCATTTTTAGCCGCCGCAAGAGCAACCCCTTGTGCGTGATTGCCTGCAGAACAGGCTATAACACCTTTTGCCTTTTCTTCATCAGACAGCATTGCAATCTTATATGCTGAACCTCTGACCTTAAAGGAGCCTGTGATTTGCAGATTTTCAGGCTTTAGATACAACTCGCAATCAGGAGCTATGCCATAGGAACGCACTAAGGAAGTCTCTCTGATAATATTGCGTAAAACTGTTTGTGCGTCAAAGACTTTATCCAAAGTCAACATAAAAATACCATCCTTATCGTAATATTTATCAAAACTCTGAGAAAACAAAAACACCCATCTCAAAGCCTAAAACTTTGAGACGGGTGTAATACTCTTTACACTCGCGGTACCACTCAAATTGCAGATACAAAACCTGCCACCTCTTCGAAGTCTACCAACCTCTATGCACTAACGTAGCATTCACGAGAACCCCTAATATTTATTTTCAGGGAACCAGCTCAGAAGTGAGAGGCCATTGAGAACAACCCATACCGATTTGCAGCAACCATCGGCTCTCTTCAAAGTTTTATCCTCGACCGTCTTCGTCACAGCCTTTAATTATTGTTGATATTATACTATGACATCATAGAATTGTCAATATATTTTTCGCTAAAAATTCACCTTTTTTCAATAAAAAAATTATACATATTATATATTATGATGTAGGCGACTTCAAATATTCGCTCGTGTGTTTCGGGACATCGAGGACGCCGTCCCGTACAAATTCGGCAGGAGCAAACCCCTGCCCCACAATACAAGAAAGGCAAATCAATTTGTTGCACAAAAAATCAGCCTCCCGCAGGAGGCTGATAAACTTATGTCACTAATTTTTAAAGCCCATACTGTATATGTACAATGCACACTTATCCATATCAGGAGTTACTTCGACAGCTGTTATTGTTTCCGTCACATCTGATATATCAAATACATAATTACGCATTCCTTTTTCTAACGGCAAACTCTTTGTATTCGTACCGCTTGCCGTAGTATACTTGAACAACAAATTCTTTCCGCTTATTGCACCCTCAACATTAATCTTTACAGTAAACTTAGTGTAAGCACTGCCGTCGATACTGATATCCTCTGCTGATACTGATGCACCTGTAGAGCCTGCTCCGCCGTCTGCCGAAAGGAGTGCAACATAACCTGATCCATTCTCTTCAATACGTGTAACATTAAAACCATTGAACTTAACCTTAGCAGACATATCTTCAGGGTATGTATCAATATACGGCTCAACATATTCGCCGCCTGTATAGCTAAAGCCCGGTAAATAGCCGTAATCTTCATCATACTCCGTTGTTACATCATTGTTTGCAGGTATTTTCTTTAAAATCTCATCCTTTGCTGCACGGAAGATGGTATCTGCAATTGCCTTATGTCCAAGATCGCCGGGATGTGTTCTGAATTCAACATCTCTGTTCATTGACCGGTCATAGTCAGGATAATCTGCAAATGCATAATAGGGGTTTGACTCTTGAGCTACACCGCCGAGGTCGTGTATAAATGTAACATCTGCTACAGTGAAACCATATTTTTTAGCCTCAGGTACTCCGATTATATCTTTAGTAAATGCAGGAACAAAAATTACAACAGGATCATAGTTTGCGTTTGAATCTGCCGCATTAACCTCATCAATAGTGTCTCTAACCATTTTAAATAAAATATCATAGAATTGACTCTTTAATTCTGAATCGTTAACCGGTATATTACCGCCTAAGCAAAATGTAATAACGTTTGGCCTGGTATATTGTATAACGTTTTTCATTTGGATATAATCAGAAGAACTTGTATATGTTTCTTCTGTCGCCGAGCCGTTACACAATCTTTCATATGCCGAATGATTTTCATCTAAAGCGATTACATTGCAATCAAAGTTATCCATCATATTCTTCTGGAACTGACGGAAATAATCCTTCTCCCAGCTTGTTGCTGCCATACCCCAAATACCTTCGGCTTGCCAACCATAGAATGGACTATGACGTAAATATGAATGTCCTACTGCATAGTACTTAATATTACGCTTATCACCCTTTAAGTCATATGCATCTGTTGAAGGTGCAGCACCGCTTGTGTTCTGCCATACAAATACCTTTACATTTTGGTCATCTGCTACTGTTATACCATCAAATGTAACTTCCTGTAACAAGCTGTTTGTAAAGTCAAAACCTTTGTCGACGGTATCAATCTTTGCCAAGGTATCATTGCTGTTGTATACTGCACAAATAACCTTAACGCTCTCGCCGTCAGCCGACTTATTAAAGCCATAAGCTCTGCTGCGAAGGTTGGCAGTAACACCGCTATCGCTTGTTTCTACTTTGTCAATCATTATCTGTGTATCAACATCTGTAGATATTTTGAAGTTATATGAGTTTGCAAACATACCAAGTATACCTGTTGATGCCGCATATTCCTCGTTAGCTGTAAATATTGTAAGATTTGGGTTCTCGGCAATAACATCTTCTCTTGTTGTTGCAATCAGGTAAAATGGATTGAACTGTTCAAGCTCACTTCCGAGAATAACAAATTCTTCAATTCCTGCACAGCCATCAAATGAGCCGTTGCCACCGCCTATAATCTTCTGAAGTTTTGAATTTTCTGTTGTGCGTATAGATTTGAGGTTTGTCTGTTTTCTAAAACAACGGTCAATAATCGTAACTCCGTCAGGTATCTCTATCTCTTTAACCAAAGTTGTTGTAGGCAACAATCCGCGAACTCTGCCTGTCAAATTATCTGACAAATGCAGCTTTTCAAGCTTACTGCAATTGTAGAAGATAGAGTAATAGTGACCCCAGGTTTCGTCATTAATCGGTTCATTACACTTAACAGTACCATCTGCGTTTGCTTCGGCATAACCATTTTTTTTATTGCTTGCTTGTCTACCCATAATACGTTCTATTGTATCCGGCATATAGAATTCAGTAATATTACTCTGATCTTTGAACAAATGAGGCGCATTTGTGTCTTTTATGTTTTGACGTCCTTCGCTGTCTTTTGTAGTGGGATCCAACGGCCAACGGCCTTCGTCATACATAAGTGCAGTTACAGTGTAACCATCAATTTTATCCGCCATATATACCACACCCGAAAGTGATGTTCCGCTCTTTACACCTGTAACAGCACATTTCTTGTTTTCTTCATCAAGTACATAATAGTCAAAGTTGGTTGCATATACCTTTTGAACATTAACGCCTTCCATTGCTGCTATTTGATTTGCTACACTGTTTTGGCTGGCATTTCCATATATATTTTCAACTGTAGTTGTTTTGAACGAGCTGGTGTTGGTAGGTATAAATGCATTTTTGTCAACTGCTGTAATATTATCAGGGATAACCAAGTAGTCAATTGTACAGCTTCTGAATGCATTTTGCGGAATTTTAGTAAACCCTGCGTTTGTAGGCAATTCAATAGTTTTGAGGTTATGACAATTTGTGAACAAAGAACCTCCTACTCCTGAATTAGTAAGATTTGCAGGCAAGTGCACATACTCAATTGTTGAATAATTATAAAAATTGTTGTATCCAAAATATGTAATATTGTCAGCAAAGACAGCATTAACAAGCTTTGTACTTACCAAAGCCGAATCGCCAATTCTTGTCACTTTGTTATCTTCCGCAAAGTTTATAGCTGTTATTTTGGAAGCATAACCACTACCAAATATCTCTCCTTTCCAGGCATCCCTTGCCTTTACAACTGCTTCATTTTCCTTTATATCAGCAGAGATTATCTCGCCGTCACCATTTGAGTCATATATTGCATCATCTTTAAAGAAAGCACTGTTAGCTATTTCAACAATGTCATAAACTTTTTCATCAATAGTAACAGTAGTAGGTATTATAAGCGTGTCAATAGTGTCGTAATTCTCCTCTGTCAAACTTACTATTTTTGCTGTACCGTTAGCTTCTTCTGTAGGCTCATCGATAGTCTGATAGTAAAAATCACCAGCCTTTTTGAAACCAGCATTTTTAAACCCTTCCAGCAAGCTGGATGTTGTTTCGTCTGCAAATACCACTGTCATTGTTGATACAAGCATACAAATAACAGTAATAAGTGCAAAAATCTTTTTAAATTTTTTCATAATAAACACTCCTATATTTAATAATTTTAATTATATTTTGTTTTTAATATATTAGCATTGATTATATATTTACGTAATAATTGTATCATAAATAATTCAAAAATGGTATGTCTAATCTTTTTATTTTATGTCTATTTCTTTTATTTTGAAAAAATTTTTTAATTTTTATGCATTTATTCAAATAAATTCGCAAGAGAGTCGAGAATTAGCCCTCCTTGCGTAAAGGAGGGTGGCACACGCAGTGTGACGGGAGGATCGGCGATATGCGTAGATTGTGCACAAATTATATGTTGTGGCTCATAGTAACCGATCCCTCAGTCAGCTATCGCTGACAGCTCCCTTTACGCAAGGGAGCCGAGAATTTGCCGCATCCTCATAAACGGGACGATGTGGGCATCGTCCCCTACAAATTCAAAATAATTTCTCATTGCAATCGGGATTGGCGATTGTATGGGCTTTGGGCAATTATTCATTAAAATTATTTTGAATTTTGGACAATCGCAGGTGTGTTTCGGGACGTCGGGGACGCCGTCCCCTACAGATGTAATTTTAATATTTCTATATTTACTTAATGGCATCTCCACGTTCCGATACAATCTCGTAACCCACAGATTTAACACGTCTTTCCAAACAGCCTCTACACTCCGCCGCTTCCTCTCCCGTACATATTTTGTTATCGTACAAATCGTACAGCTTTCTTGACTTCACAGGCGACAGATTTGGCATAACAACATTTGCACCTGCTTTCAACCCAAGTTCTCTGCCCTGTGGATGAATTGTTCCAAGTGCGGTAGTTGCAGGCAACAATACTTTAGGGAAGGTCAATCTCAAAACAGACAACATTCGCAGAGTCATCTCGCAAGTTCCCGACTCAAAATTTGCAAATGGGGTGTCCTTATGCCTTATAAAAGGGCCTATCCCTATCATATCAGGCTTAAGCTTCTGCAAAAAACGAATATCGCTTACTAAATTTTCTGGTTTTTGATAAGGTGAACCAACCATAAAACCGCTACCTGTCTGATATCCGATTTCCTTTAAATTAAAAAGACATTCCTTTCGTTTTGCCAGGCTCATATTTTCAGGATGCAGTTTTGCATAATGTTCTTCTTCGCTTGTTTCGTGCCTTAACAAATATCTGTCCGCACCTGCATCAAACATCTTCTTATAGCTATCATAACTTCTCTCACCAAGGGACAATGTTATTGCACATTGGGGATATCTGTGCTTAATCTCTTTTATTATTTCACACATTACATCATCTGTGTAATAAGCATCCTCTCCGCCCTGCAAAACAAAAGTTCTGAACCCAAGTTCATAACCATTATCACAGCAAGCATAGATATCTTCTTTAGACAAACGATAACGCTGAGCATACTTGTTTGACTTTCTTATTCCGCAATACAGACAATCGTTTTTGCAATAATTGGAAATCTCAATCAAACCACGCAAAAAAACCTTCTTGCCATAATACTTTTGCCTTACCTCGTCTGCGGAATTATATAAATATTGTATATCTATATCCTCGGTAATCAATTTTAAATATTCATTATCAGATAGATTGTTTTCATTTTTAAGTTTATCTATTATGCTTCTCATATATCCGCCTTTCATAAAGTGTTGTAATCATGCAAATTATAAATTCAAAATAATTATTCATTGCTGTTTGGCTTTACGGGACGTCGAGGACGCCGTCCCCTACATATAGGCATTGGCAATTATTCAATAAAACTATTTTGAATTTTCGATTCCCCTACGTATGGTACAAATTGTAAATACAAAAATAACGCAGCCTCATACCGAAGCTGCGTTAAATAGCTTACAACTGTAATTCACAGATAAAATTCCGACTATTCTTACAGCGAATGTCTATCTGTTTCGACGAAGGAATACAGGAACATCAATTCCGTCATCTTCACCAAACTTGTTAAAAGCACCTGTAGGCTTGTCCGCAGGAGCATTATTACCCTGAGCATTAGGTGAAGCGGTAGCGCCTGATGCACTCTTTCCGTTTCCAAATCTGCTTAAAAAGCTGTCAAATGAAGAATCATTGTTTGACGGCACATTGCCTTTAAAGCCTGTAGCAATAACCGTAATCTGAATTTCATCGCCAAGACTCTCGTCAACGATAGCACCGATTATGATGTTTGCATCATCATCAGCAGCCTCCTCAACAAGTTCAGCCGCAGTCTTAACTTCAAGTATACCTAAATCAGCACCACCTGTAACATTGAGGATTACACCCTTTGCGCCTTCAATTGTTGTTTCAAGCAGTGGGCTATGTATAGCCTTTTTAGCAGCCTCTTCCGCACGGGTCTCGCCGCTTGCACGTCCGATACCCATATGAGCAAAGCCTGTATCCTTCATAATTGTCTTGATATCCGCAAAGTCAAGACTGATAAGACCGGGACGGGAAATAAGGTCTGATATACCCTGAACACCCTGTCTTAAAATATCGTCTGCCATACGGAACGACTCAGTAAGCGGAGTTCTGTTTTCAGCAACCTCAAGAAGCTTATCATTAGGGATTACAACCAAGGTATCTACTGCACCCATAAGGTTGTTAATACCCTCGTTACTGTTGTTCTGTCTTACCTTACCTTCAAACCAGAAAGGCTTTGTAACGATACCTACTGTCAAAACTCCCATTTCCTTTGCAATCTCTGCAACGATAGGAGCAGCACCTGTACCTGTACCGCCGCCCATACCTGCTGTAACGAACACCATATCAGCGCCCTTGATAGCCTGTGCGATTTCGTCACGGCTTTCCTCTGCTGCTTTTCTTCCGATTTCGGGAACGGCACCTGCACCAAGTCCCTTTGTAATCTTTTCACCTATCTGAATTTTCTGTGATGCAGCAGACAATGTCAAATCCTGTTTATCGGTATTTACCGCAATGAACTCGACACACTTAACATCTGCCTCTATCATTCTATTTACGGCATTATTACCGCCGCCGCCTACACCTATAACTTTAATTTGTGCAGGATTAGTGTTTTCTGTATCAAATTGGAACACTGTTTTTTCCCCCTATCTATATTGCAGATTGAAGTCCTTTTATATGCTTGTCCATATGCGTACAAACACTCTAAGACCTCTCCGCTTTAATTTCGACACGACTGTCTATAATATACCTCTTCGTATATTATACCACGAAATTTTATTTTGTAAAGATTATTTTCAAACTTTTTAAAAAAATGTTACATTTTTGTTACACAGAGTATTCTATTCTTCATCATCATCTATATTCCTCACGCCGTTTGACCGAGCATCATCAGTATCGTTTTGGCTTTCCTCGCTCTCTTCATCATCACTGACTTTTTTCTCACTGCTTTCCGTTGTTTCCTCGTTTGAAGAGCTTGTTGAAGTCTTTTTTTTTTCAATGACACGCTGCTTGCCGTCCTCGCGAGGTCTGACATATATGTCGTCGCCTGTGTAATCGAGTATTGCTACCTCATACGCAGAAATCTTATTGTTTATAACCTCTGCCATAAACTTTGCTCTGTAATCTATATTGTCAGCATCCCCCAGCATAATGTCAAGTCTGTTTTCTATTATCAGCCTTATATTCATTAAATCAGTTACATCAAGATATGTGGATTTTTGCAATAAACCGCTGTTTTGAAGTGCAACGCAAATAGCAATCAACTTATCCAACTTATCCTCGTCACCGCATTTAACTTTTTTTCCTTCCGTTGCCTCAGACAGCTCTATTCCCGATATTAACGGAATATTCATTATATTAATATCTGCCGTCTGTTCTCCGTTATCAGATTGGCTTTCCTGTTCGCCCTCTTCAACATTTAAATTATCGCTCTCTGTATCTTCATCATCTTTTTCACTATCTTCAGATGCGTTATTCTCTGAACTGTTTTCCTCATTCTTTTGAACTTCATCATTAAACTTCGGCGTATAGGCTTGAGTAATTTTAGTCACCAAATCGTCCTTTTCGCATTTAACAACAATTTTTTCAGCGTCCAACGCAACAATCTCATTATTTATGGGAATATAAGCGAGCGGTGCTCTCTCCTCTACCGATATGCATATGCGATTAGGGAAAACCCTCTGTATCTTAACGCTTTTCACCATAGGCATTTTATCTATATTTCTGCTTGCCTTCCCGATATGTGTTAAAAATATATTCTTGCCTGTCTGAAGCTGTGCGGCATTCATTATGTCCTCCGTCTTTATGTTGACATTTCCCTCGCAGTATACTTCGGCAACATTAAGTCCCGGTGCCATTAACGCACCTGCCGCAGCAACTGTCAGAACAAGAACCGTTATTAATATTCCAAGCCGTGCCGAAAACGGCATTCTGCTTTGTCTGCTTCTTTTAGCTGTTCTTCTTTTGTTGCTCCTGCTCACTTTTTTATCCTCCTGCATACTCAAATTCTCCGTATATCAGCACCTACACCTGATAGTACAGCCTCTATATTTTCATAGCCTCGGTCTAAATATTCAACACCTTTTACTATTGTTCTGCCTTCCGCCGCGAGTCCTGCAGACACCAAAGCGGCTCCGCCTCTTAAGTCTGCGGCTGCAACCTCTGCCCCGTTTAGACTGCCTACACCTTTTATTAAAACAGAACATCCATCTTTTTGAATATCTGCTCCCATTCTCATCAACTCGTCCGTAAATCCAAATCTGCTGTCAAATATTGTTTCGTTAATCTTAGAACAACCATTTGCAACCGTCAACACAGAAGTAAGAACAGGCTGTATATCTGTCGGAAACCCCGGATACGGCAAAGTCTTTAAAGATGGAATACACAAAATTTTTTTGTCAGAGGAAACTCTCATTCCATCATCATAAGTTGTAACATCACAGCCTAACCTTCTGAGAACAGCAACGAAAACTCTGAGATGCTCTGCCTCTGCCTCTTTTAAAAATACATTGCCGCCGCACATTGCAACTGCACAACCATATGTTGCGGCAACAATTCTGTCGGGCATAACCCTGTACTCACAGCCGCAAAGCTTGCACCTTGGGCATATTCTTATTGTGTCTGTGCCTGCACCACGTATATCCGCACCCATTTTATTCAGAAAATTTTGCAAATCTACAATTTCGGGCTCCCTTGCAGAGTTTATTATTTTTACCTCCGCATTACCTGCGGCACACAAGAGCATAATATTTTCAGTTGCACCTACGCTGGGATACAGAAGAGTTATATCATTTGACAACACCTTGTCTATTCTGCAATTTATAAATTCGCCGTCTTCGTAAATTTCAGCACCTAATTTTTTAAAGGAGTCAATATGTATATCAATGGGTCTTTCGCCGAGTCTGCAACCTCCCGGACGGCATATGGCCGCCTCTTTTTTCCTTGCAAGCATAGGACCTAAAAACATAACTGAAGAACGCATTTTCTTCATCAACACCCTCGGAATTTTACAATTATCTGCATCTGCCGCACAAATAACGGCAGTTCCGTTTGCATACTGTGTTCTGCACCCTAAACCATCTAAAATTTCAAGTGCTGAAGCCACATCCGATATATCAGGACAATTATGTATTATACATTCTTTATCGGTCAGCAATGTTGCCGCCATAATCGGGAGGACAGAGTTTTTACTTCCCTGTGTGCGTATTTCACCGCACAAATGTTTTCCTCCGTTTATTTCAAATCTACACACTTTACTACCTCCGTTCACATCATATTAAGTATAAATCTCTGCATTATTGATATATGATGTAAAGGCGGTTTGTGTGATTAAAGCAAACTCATAATTTCATTGTAAATTATTTCTGCCGAGTTAGGAACGCCCATCTTTGCGGAAGCTTTTTTCATATCCGCAAGTTTTGCTGAACTTCCTACTATGTTTTCAACTTCTTTTTCAATCCTATCGCTGTTTAACTCACTCTCAAGAATAACCTTTGCACCACCCCCGTTTTCAATGGCACGTGCATTGTGTTCCTGATGGTTATCTGTAACATATGGTGACGGAACAAGAATTGCAGGCTTGCCTATGGCAGTTAACTCTGCCAAAGTGCTTGCCCCTGCCCTTGATATAACAAGGTCTGCCGCATTCATCGCAATGTCCATATCATATATGTATTCCGATATAGTGATGTTTTTATATCTTTCAATATTAACTCCATTGTCCTTCAATCTGTTTATTACTTTATCGTACTGATTTAGCTTACCCGTACCCATAAGTATTTGATATTTTTCGCTGTCTGCAATTTTAGATATCCAATCCGCAACTGCCCCATTGAAATCTCTCGCACCCAAACTACCGCCGAATATAACTATAAACGGTCTGCTGTCCAATCCCAACTTTCTTCTCGCCGCAAAAGACTCCGACTCAAGTATAGACGGTCTTACGGGGTTGCCTGTAAAAACAACATTTTTGCACTTAGGCAAATAATTTTTTGCCGCCTCTATTCCCACAGCAACTCTGTCAACATATTTAGATAATATTTTTGTGGTAATTCCAGGGAAGGCATTTGACTCGTGAACAAATGTAGGAATTTTCATTTTTGCCGCAGCGTAAAGTACGGGTCCGCAAACATATCCGCCTGTACCTACCACAATATCAGGCTTAAAGTCCTTTATAATCTTTTTCGACTTAGCCACAGCCGCAGGTATTTCCATAAGCGTCTTTACTGTACCCATACTCAGCTTTCTTTCAAAGCCGTGAACTTTTATCAGTTCTAAGTCATAACCGCTGTGCGGTATCAGACTGACCTCAAGCCCCTCATTTGTCCCTACAAATTTTATCTCTGTATCCTTATTCTCTTTACAAATATAGTTAGCTATGGCAAGTGCAGGGTTTATATGTCCTGCCGTGCCTCCTCCTGCAAACAATATTTTCAAGATAATACCCCCTATATCGGCAGTTTGGATTGCCGAGAAACATTTAAGACTATACCCATCTCCGTCATCGTTATGGAAAGGGCAGTACCTCCGTAGCTGAAAAACGGTAACGGCATACCTGTAACAGGTATTGACGCCGTAACAACCGCTATATTAATCAACGCCTGAAGTGTTACAATACCAACTATACCTACCACCAAAAACATTCCGAATAAGTCAGGTGCCTTTGCCGCTATTTTAATTCCGCGAACCAACAGCAATATAAACAGGATTATAAGTAAAGCCGCACCGATAAGTCCTAACTCCTCGCACAATACCGAGAAAATAAAGTCGTTATGGGGTTCGGGTAAAGACAAAAACTTCTGTCTGCTTTGTCCAAGACCTACACCGAAAATTCCGCCCGAGCCTATGGCATACAGAGATTGAGCAATCTGCCAACCGCTTCCCTGCATATCTGCAAACGGGTCAAAAAAAGTTGTAACTCTCTCTAATCTGTATGGCTCTATCATAATCAGCACCACTATACCAAGTACCGCAGGCACAGCAATCTCTATAAAATGCTTTATAGGCGTTCCCGCAACAAACAACAATAGCATTGCAGTAAGTCCAATCAATATAATACAAGAAAAATGCGGTTCTAACGCTAACAAAAATACATACAGACCCAACAGCAAAAGATAAGGCAGAAAGCCGTTTTTAAAGGTTTTTAAATCCTTTTGTCCCGACGGCCTGCTTAAATTATACGAAAATAATATTATTATTGCAATCTTCGCTATCTCAGACGGCTGAAAGCCAAACAGCCATCTGGTTGCACCATTTACAGTAGTACCAAGTCCAGCGACAACAAGCACAAGCAACACCGCACAGACGCCATACAACGCTCCTGCAATTTTTCCGCCATATATATGGTAGTCAATTTTAGAAGCCAGGTACATTCCCACAGCACCCAAGGCTATTCCCATAAGCTGATTTTTAACAAAGTAAAGAACATTGCCATAATCAGAATATGCTTTTGCACTTCCTGCACTGAACAGCATTATTATTCCGTATGCAAGAAGTATTATAACTATTGCAAGAAAAAAATAGTCAGGGGTCCCTTTAACAGACCTTAAATATTTTATAAAAGTATCAAAACGGCTACCGTTTTTTCTTTTATTGACACTTGCACTTTTAGCGGTCGTTCTTCTGTTATTATTTCTGATGTTATTCCTGTTGCTTTCCATACAGCTTCCCCCGTTATATAATTATTTTTCTATCCGAAGAAGTACATAAGAGCACACAAAACCGCAGTAACCGCTGTAAATACTGCGACAATCTTAGTTTCCTTCCAGCCGCACATCTCAAAATGATGATGTATCGGACTCATTTTAAATACTCTCTTTCCCGTTGTTTTAAAGGATATAACCTGAATTATAACCGACAGTGTTTCTATCAGATACACTAACCCTACAATGATAAGAGCCAATGGCTGTTCAAGAAGTATTGCCATTCCGCTGACAGCACCGCCGAGAAACAGCGAACCCGTATCACCCATAAAAACATTTGCAGGAAATTTGTTGTATATCAAAAAGCCCAACAAACTTCCAACCAATATTGCCGCAAACAGAGCAACCGTTCGATTTGGAAAACTGCCGAACTCCGCAAACAGCATAAAGAATACCGCAACCACAATCGTGATACAAGTTGCCAAGCCATCAAGACCATCTGTGAGATTTACGCTGTTTACCGTTGCGAGAATTACCAAAACAGCAAGCGGAATAAATGCAAACCCTATATCAAAGGCAAGGCTTGTAAACGGAATTCTGACCTCTGTGCTGATACCCTCGCCGTATACAGCCCAGCAAACAAACACTATTGCCGCAATTAGTTGCATCAAGAATTTCTGTTTTGCAGTAAGACCTAAGTTTCTCTTAAGTATAACCTTGATATAGTCATCTATAAAACCGATAATTCCGTATAATACGGACACAGCAATCAGTAAAAACATTGTGGAATCGCAAGGCATATCTATGCCCGTCAATACGCTGATGGTATAGCACAAGGCAATCATAATTATGATAGCTCCGATAAAGATAAGTCCGCCCATTGTAGGTGTTCCCGACTTTTTGGCGTGCCACTTCGGTCCTTCCTCACGTATTTCCTGACCGAATTTAAGTCGTCTCAGCACAGGAATTATAAAAATTCCCAATACCGCCGAGATAATAAACCCACCAATTCCGCCAATTAATAATCCATACATAATTACTCAATCCTTCCCTTGCGAATAAGTAAATTTATTTCATATTGTCTTCCATAAAATATGCGATTTCTTCAAGGTGCATACTCCTCGATGCCTTTAAAAGCATAACGTCATTTTCTTTAAGTATATTTGGCAATGCACGGCAAGTTTCCTCAATGGTTGCAAACGAGAATATATTTCTCTCCTCCATACCTGCCTCCATTGCCCCCTTTGCAATCAGCTTTGCTCTCTCTCCCACAGTTATCAGACAGTCAACATTAAAGTTTGGTATAATCTTTCCCGTGTTCAAATGTTCTCTCTCAGATATTGTGCCAAGCTCCATCATATCACCAAGACACGCAATTTTCCTGTCGCCTGCCTCACTCAGCTTCAATATTTCAAGTCCCGACTTCATAGATGTGGGATTTGCGTTATAGCAATCCTTTATAACTGTATATTTGCCGATTTTGATAGCGGCTTGTCTTAATCCCACAGGGATAAACTCTCGTATGCCGTCAATAATTGCACTGACAGGAACATTGTACTTCATACCCACCAGAATAGAGGATAGAGCATTATACACGTGGTGTCCCCCCGGAACGCTTATCTCCGCCTTGTAATCCACTCCGTCAGAGCAAAATGTAAACTCGGTGTTTTCAGCATATGTCTTAATATCTTCTGCCACAAGGTCACACTTTTCATTTTTTATTCCGCCATACAGCGTCTCAAAATCAAGAGTTCCGTTTATACCCCACAGCATATCATCATCACCGTTTAATATAACTGTTCCGCCATCCGATAAGCCTTCAAGCGCTTCAAGCTTAGCTTTTAATATTCCCTCGCGGCTGCCTAAATTCTCAATATGCGAAACACCGACATTTGTTATGACAACAGTATCAGGTTTTACCGCCGCAGTTATTCTTGACAGCTCGCCAAAATGGTTCATACCCATTTCGATTACTGCCATCTCGTGTTCTTTATTCAATCTGAACAAGGTGTGCGGAACGCCTATCTCATTGTTAAAATTGCCCTCTGTCACAAGAGTGTTGTATTTTTGGGCAAGCACACAGCCTATCATAGAGCGTGTAGATGTTTTTCCCACACTTCCTGTAACCGCAACGATTGGAATTCTCATTTTTCTTCTGTACTCGCCTGCCAAATCAAGAAGAGCCTGCGATGTATTATCCACAAGTATAAGCGGAAGTCCGTCAGCTACGTTTGCCCCTCTTTCGGCAATACAGCAAACAGCGCCTTTTTCTACTGCTGATGGAATAAATTTATGTCCGTCAGAGTTTTCACCCTTGAGAGCAAAAAATAATGCCCCATCATCAATAGTTCTTGTATCTGTCGAAACGGAACTGACCATTGTTTCAGAGTCGCAGTTTACAAGCTCGCCGTTTAATACCTCGGCAACCATTCCAAGATTAAATATACTTTCCATATAACTATCCCCTTTTACCGCATTAGTCGCCTTGTATATTCAAAAGCTTTCTTACGATTTCTCTCTCATCAAAATCAATTGTTCTGTCAGCAAGAATTTGATATGTTTCGTGACCCTTTCCCGCAAGCAACACGATATCGTTTTTCTTTGCGTGATCCAAAGCAAACTCAATAGCCTCAAATCTGTTTATAACAACAGTGTATTCACAGTTGCCGTCTTTTACGCCCTCAACAACCTGCTCAACTATCTGCTCAGGGTCCTCACTTCTCGGATTGTCGCTGGTGACAACGCAATAATCCGAAAGTGCCGCCGCAATCCTACCCATTTTGGGACGTTTGGTCTTGTCGCGGTCACCGCCGCAACCAAACACGGTTATAATTCTGCCCTTACAAAAGCCACGTATTGTACTTATAACATTGTAAAGTCCGTCAGGCGTATGTGCATAGTCTATTATAACACTGAAGTCTTTGCCTGTTTCAACTACTTCAATTCTGCCTTTTACCCCTCTTGCATTTCTCAAACCTGCAACGGCATCCTCCATAGGAATGCCCACAGATACCAGACAGGAAAGTGCAGTAAGTGCATTATATACCGAGAACTTGCCAGGAATTCCTAATTCAACACCAAACTTTTTGTTATCATATGTCACATCAAAGGAAATCCCTTTTTCTGACAGAGCAACATTTGACGCTCTCATATCACATTCTTTTTCTATGCCATATGTCAGCATCTTATCACACTTTGAAACGCCCAGCAAATAATCGGACGCTTCATCATCTCTATTTACAACACCCGACTTGGAAATAGTATATAAAATTCCCTTGGCGGCAATATACTTTTCCATAGTTTCGTGGAAGTCAAGATGGTCCTGGGTAATGTTGGTGAATGCACCTACATCAAATCTGCAAGCTGCCACGCGGTCAAGCACCAATGAATGAGAAGACACCTCCATAACCACATAGTCAGCACCTTTATCGGCCATCTGTGAAAATAACTGCATAAGTTCCAACGAATCAGGAGTTGTATGTTGCGACGGAATAACCTCTGCACCTATCATATTCTGATTTGTTCCTATCAAGCCAACACGCTTACCCATTGACTCAAGAACCGATTTAATGAGATATGTTGTTGTGGTCTTACCATTTGTCCCCGTAATTCCGATAAGTTTAAACTTTCTTTCGGGATGATCATAGAAGGTAGCCGACATTAAAGCGAGGGCAAGCCTTGTGTTGTCGCATATAACGCAGGTTACGCCAAGCTCACTCATATCACGTTCTGCAATAATAGCAACCGCACCTCTTGCAACTGCGTCTGCCGCATATTTGTGTCCGTCTGTCTTAAACCCTGTAATACAAACAAACGCATTACCTGGTCTTACCTCCATAGAATTAAATGCTATGCCCGTAATATTAAGCTGTGTTCCGCCTATAATATTTTTCGATTCAACATCAACAAGTAAATCAGCAAGTTTCATTTTCATTTACCTCTTTCATATATGTTTAATCAGCACCAACTTCTGAATAAGAAAAATCAAGTGTAACAACCGTTCCAGGTTCGACTATTGTTCCTGCCGCAGGGTTTTGTGCCGAACATACTGCAGTGCCTGAACCCGACACACCCTTGACTCTTGCATTTAAGCCTGAGCTTACTATGGTAGCAGCGGCCTCAGATGCACTCATATTCTTAACATCAGGAATTGTTATATTACGTGATATCTCCGTACCGTCCAAATAAACAACAACTGTAGAACCTGTGGTAAGTCTTGTGTGTGCCTTTGGAATTTGATCGGTTATAACCTTTCCTGTTCCCTTTGTCCTGATTTCAAAGCCTGCTTCCTTGAATACCTTTTGTGCCTCTTCTACTGACTTGCCTGAAACATCAGGAACTTCAACCTCAACAAACTTCTTCTCGTCCTCGTTATATTTAGGTTCAACGCCGATGTACTGCAAAGTTTCCTCTAAAATATTCTTTACTACAGGTGCTGCAATGACACCGCCGTAATACGGCATATCGTCTGCCGGTTGGTCAAGGATTACAAGACAGGCTACCTTTGGGTCATCTGCGGGGGCAAAGCCTATGAATGATGCAACATAATTGCCGTTTCCACGCGGAATTTTCTCTGATGTACCTGTTTTACCTGCAATGCGGTAGCCTGCAATATATGCATTTTTACCGCCGCCCTTTGATACAACAGACTCAAGTATTGAGCACATTGTTCTGCTTGTTTCCTCTGATATTACCTGTCTGACCTTTTCAGGTTCTTTCTTCTCTATAACAATATTGTCAGAATTGACTATTTCCTTCACCAGATGCGGTTTATACAAAGTTCCGCCATTTGCGATTGCACTTACAGCAGTTATCATTTGAAGAGGCGTTACAGTGATAGACTGTCCGAATGATGATGTAGCCAAGTCTACCTCTGTAAAATTGCTTTCCACAAAACCAACACCTGCTGTTTCGCCAGGAAGCTCTATTCCTGTCTCCTCAAAAAAACCAAACGCACGGATATTTTTCAAAAATTCTGTTCTTCCGATTTTCTGACCGATAGAAATAAAAGCAGGGTTGCAGGAATTTTGTACTGCCTCAGCAAAAGTCTGATGCCCGTGTCCCGAACGATTTGCACAATGTATTAAATGCGGTCCTACCTGCACCGAACCTCCGCAGTTAAATGAGTCGGACAAGGTACAGGAGCCTGTTTCCAGAGACGTAGATGCTACAACCGATTTGAATGTAGAACCAGGCTCATACGAATCAACAACCGCCTTGTTTCTTCTGACAGTTTGAATAGCCTGATTGAACTTTGTTACATACTCCATTCCGTTAAGACTTTTAAGTTCTTCTTTGATATTTGGATTTTTTTCTTCTATTGCCTCAGTTATTTCAAAGGGAGCATTCAGGTCATAGTCAGGCTTGGTCGCCATAGCCAAGACTTCGCCCGTATTTACATCCATAACAATCGCAGCCGCACCCTCTTCAAGTTTATTGGATATACGTGCCTGCTCTAAGTGCTTTTCAACATAGCTCTGTATAACCTCATCAATAGTTAAAACAACGCTGCAACCATCCTGAGCCTCAATATAGCTTTCGTAATCGTTCCCAGATTCTATTCCTGCTGTATCTCTGGTGGACACAACTCTGCCGGGAATACCGCTTAACTGATTATCAAAGACACTCTCTATTCCCTCAAGGCCTTGATTATCATCACCGACAAAGCCAATAACGTGTGACGCAAGATTATTATACGGATAATACCTCTTTACATCATCCACAAAGCTTACGCCCGACACCTTCTTCTGCTCTAAATATGTTCTTACCTCATCAGCCTTATCCTTGTCTACCTTCTTTTTGATATACTCAAAACTGCTTTGTTTATTTACTTTATTTGCAACATCCTGACTGTCAAGCTCTAATATTCCCGCAATATCATCCGCAAAGGTTTGCACCGATAAAGATACCTTCTCTAATGATGTCCTAAGATTTTTAGGGTCTATGCTTATTGTTTCCACAGACGTATTGCTGGCTAATACCTTATAGTTTCTATCATAGATTTTGCCACGCTTTGCACGAACAGTATTGTCACTTGTCTGTTGTTCCAAAGCGGCTCTGGATAATTCCTCACCCTTGATAATCTGGTGCCACGCCGTACGCAGTATAAGAACTGCGAACAAAATAGTTGCCGCAGCCATTATGATTATTACTCTCTTTCTGTGAATAGGTCTGCTGCCCGACACAAAGTTATCGGACAATTTAGGTCTACGATTTTCACTCACCGCTAACACCTCTTGTATAAATTCAAAATATGCCGTCCGAATTCACAAGGTCGGACGGCACCCGTATTAGTATATTCAAATTAATTCTATTTTAAAACCCTAAAAGCATTTACAAGTGTTCCCGATACACCTGTCAACGCACCTGATGACGTATTCGGTATCGTTCCATCTCCGCCTTCATCTCCCATATCCATATCTATATAGAATATTTGATATGATTGGGGTTTCATCATTCCTAAATTTTCTTTTGCATATTTTTCGATTTCATTCATCTCAAACTGCTTGTCTATTTTAGCTTGTGCCGCTTGATTTGACGCTAATATCTCATTTCTCTGCGACTCTAATTCCTTTATTTGCTGATTACAGCTCAGTATTATGCCATATCTGTATAAAACCGTAATACAAAGAATAAACAATACTCCTGCAAGCACAACAACCCTTGTAATTTTTGCCCTGTCTGCCCTTGCCTTTTTGTCAGCCTTTGAACGATTAGGTATTTTTTGAGCATCAGGCGTTGTCTTTGGATTGACGCTTGGTCTTGGATATCTGACAGGAATATCATAAGCCGTACTGCTTGTTCCTGTGTACATTCTGTCACTATATACTCTGTCACTGCTGTATAAATTACGTGAATTATATGTATAACTGTTGTTTTTGTATTTCGCAGGTGCAGGCACAGCTCTCATCCTTTCATATTTATAGTTTTTCTATCACCCTCAGCTTTGCACTATGGGCTCTGAAGTTTTTGTTCAACTCTTCATTGGTTGCAACTATCGGTTTGCGATTAACCAATTTTACAACAGGCGTTTTCCCACACACACATATGGGAAAATCCTTAGGACATACACACCCTGATGCCAGCTCTGAAAAAGCATTCTTAACAATTCTGTCCTCAAGGGAGTGAAATGTTATAACTGCCAATCTGCCGCCAGGCTTTAAGCAGTCGACAAAATCTTTTATAGCATCTTCAAGTCCGTCAAGCTCACTGTTGACCTCTATTCTGATGGCCTGAAAAGTTCTCTTTGCGGGATGCTTGTCCCCATATCTCTCAGAGGGAGGAAATGCGGCTTTTATTATCTCGGAAAGTTCAAGTGTTGTTTCTATGGGCTTTACGTTTCGTCTTTCACATATTTCCCTTGCAATCCTTCTTGCATATCTATCCTCGCCGTACTTGAATATTATATCAGCAAGTCTTGCTTCATCATATGTATTGACAACAAGATATGCATCTTTATCAGCACTTTTATCCATACGCATATCAAGCCTTGCATCTGCGTTATAGCTGAAACCTCTCTCAGCAGTATCCAACTGATATGAGGAAACCCCCAAATCAAGAATAGCTCCGTCAAGTGCCTCAATGTGCATTTCGGATAAAATGCTTTTAATATTGAAAAAGTTATTATGTGTAAGCACAATATTGCACTTATAATCTGAAAGTCTTTCCTTTGCCGCAGACAAAGCATCTTCATCACGGTCAATGCCGATAAGTGTACCTTTTTCAGACAATTTTGAGCAAACATACGAGGAATGTCCGCCGCCGCCTAAGGTTCCGTCAGCATACGTTCCGTCAGGTACGACTTTTAACAAATCAACACTTTCGTCAAGCAGAACAGATATATGTTTAAAATTCATATTCTGCCCTCCTATAATCCAATACTCTTTGCAATACTCGAAACCTTGTCCATATCGATTTTGTTATCAGAATATTTCTTCCAATTATCAAGACTCCAAATTTCAACCTTTGTATGCTCGCCGACAACGACAATCTCCTTTGTCAATCCTGCATCTTTGCGTATATCGGGAGGGATAACGGCACGCCCCTGTGTGTCAAGTGCACACTCAGCCGAATGTGAATGAATATATCTCATCATCATTGCTCTATCTTCTGGGGCAATCTGTGCAACACGTTCCATAAACACATTCCATTGTTCTACAGGATATACGTTTACACAATTCTCATCAAACACTGCACCAAAGGCGACAACAAAGGTTTCGCCAAGTGAAGACCTGAATTTAGCAGGTATGTTTACTCTGCCTTTCGCGTCAATGTTTTGTTCATATATACCGGTTAACACATTTGCCGCCTCCTTTCACAGCCGAATTTACAGATATAAATCAGGCAAAGAGTTATACAATTCATTTAATGCATTTCGATACATTTCAATCCATTTCTCTCCACCTTTTATCATTCTAATACATTTATACGAAAAAGGCAAGACTTTTTTTGAAATTTTTTTAATTTTTTTTTACAATTTCTTTATAAATTAAATTTTTTAAAACAATATTTGACATAAAAGGTATTTTACAGGACGATGTGGGCATCGTCCCCTACAATTTGTGCACTAAATTATACGTTGAGAATTACGTTCTCAAATAACGGGACGTCGGGGACGCCGTCCCCTACAAATTTAATTTTCATATATTCTATATTTGTTCGCATATTGTGGAACGTCATAAATGCCGTCCCCTACAAATATGCAACAAATTGCCTATTTGGCAAATACGCAAACAATCACGTGTAGGGTTCGGCGTCCCCGACGAACCGCAAAATGCCGACAAATATACAACAAATTGCCCAATTACGACAAAAGGCAGAAACGAAGTTAATCGTTTCTGCCTTTAATACACACTTATTATACTTTATTATAATTTGCCTATGTTTCTGTACTTTTGATATCTTTTTTCAAGAAGTTCATCTATCGGCATATCTTTTAATTCAGACAGCTCTGCCAATATCTCACACTTTAGATTATCGCAAATTTCGTCATAAGACATATTTTCTTCTTCGATAACCTTATCTGCAACATCAAAGTTATATAAATCATTAGCTGTAAGCTTTAACGCCTCTGCCGCCTCGTCTGCCTTGGCAGAGTCCTTCCAGAGAATACTTGCACAACCCTCAGGCGAAATAACAGAATATACTGCGTTTTCAAGCATAATTATGGAATCGGCAACCGACAAAGCAAGAGCACCGCCGCTGCCGCCTTCGCCTGTAACAACAGAGATTATCGGTGTTTTTAAGGTCATCATTTCCATCAGATTTTCTGCAATGGCAAGACCCTGACCTCTCTCCTCAGCACCCATTCCGCAATACGCACCTGAGCTGTTAATTATACAAATAACAGGTCTGTTGAACTTTTCTGCCTGCTTCATAAGCCTTAATGCTTTTCTGTAACCCTCGGGGCTTGGACAGCCGAAGTTCCTTTTTATTCTTTCGTTTACGTCGTTGCCGCGTTCCATCGCAATAATGGTAACAGGCATATCGTTCAGAAAACCGATACCGCCGACAATTGCTCCGTCATCAGAAAATCTTCTGTCGCCGTGGAACTCAACAAATTTAGTTATCATTCTGTTTACAAAAAACGCTCCCGACGGACGATTGCTATTTCTGGCTTTTAAAACTTTTTCATATGCACCCATAATAATCCTCCCATCAGCAACTGTGTAATTTGAGAATGTTTGAAATTGTGTACTTTAACTTTTCTCTTTTCTCAATTATATCAACAAATCCGTGCTCCTGCAAAAACTCCGCTCTCTGAAAGCCCTCAGGAAGTTTTTGTCCGATTGTCTGCTCTATAACTCTTGCACCTGCAAATCCGATAAGAGCATTGGGCTCGGCAATAATGATATCGCCCTCCATTGCAAAGCTGGCTGTAACACCGCCTGTTGTCGGGTCTGTAAGAACAGTTATATATAGCAATCCTGCATCACTATGTCGTTTTACTGCTCCGCTTACCTTTGCCATCTGCATAAGGGAGTATATTCCCTCTTGCATTCTCGCACCGCCTGAAGTCGTAAAACCAACTACGGGCAGTTTCTTCTCTGTTGCCATCTCAAAGGCACGGGTAATCTTTTCACCAACGACTCTGCCCATACTTCCCATCATAAACTCAGAGTTCATAACAAAAATAACAAACTTTTGTCCCGCAATCTCTGCGACACCATATACAACCGCTTCTTTAGAGTTGCTTGTCTTTGTAGCTGTCTTTAATTTTTCATCATAGTTGGGGAAGTTCAAAATATTTTCACTTGTCAAATTTGCGTCAATTTCCTCAAATTTATCACATATCATCACCAAGCGTTCTCTCGGTGTCATTCTGAAATATTCGCCGCAGTTGGGGCATATCATAGAATGTTTAACCAGCTCCGAATATGTATAACTTCTTCCGCATTTTTTGCAGACTTTATTTTCTTTTTCACCATACAGTGACTTAAAAAAATTTCCAATCATACCGATTTACTCCTTATCAACAATAGCAAATGAAAACTCAGCCGAGATTGCCAACTTGCCGTTAACGTATCCCTTTCCCGATGCAAAATAGAAAGGCTTATATTCCCTTGTAATCTTACATTCTGTTTCAAATACATCGCCAGGTTTTACAGGGTTTTTGAACTTGACCTTGTCAAGACCTGTAAAAAACGGCAATGTGTCGCCCTTCAAGCCTTCCGAAAGGCATACACAGACTGATTGTGCAAGAATTTCACACAAAATCACTCCAGGAACCACAGGTTCCCCTGGAAAATGTCCGTTTAAGAAGAATTCATCTCCCACTATTTTTTTCTTACCGTGAGCAACGCCGTCAACAAGTTCAACCTCGTCAATCAAAAGCATATCATCACGATGGGGAAGAATTTTCATAATTTCTTCTTTGTTCATCAGCCCTATACCTCCTTAAAGGCAACGCAAGCATTATGTCCGCCAAAGCCCAAGGAAATCGAAAGAGCCAAATCAACATCTGTTTGCTTAGCCTTGTTTGGTGTATAATCCAAATCACATTCCTCGTCAGGAACTTTATATCCGATTGTGGGCGGAATAATATTGTTGTTTAAGGCAAGCACAGACGCTATTGCCTCAACCGCACCTGCGGCTCCCAACATATGTCCTGTCATAGACTTAGTTGAACTGATGTGTACCTTGTATGCATCCTCGCCAAACATTTTCTTTATTGCGTTTGTTTCTGTCTTATCATTCAAAGGTGTGCTTGTTCCGTGTGCATTAATATAAACATTTGACGGATTATATTCACCGCTGCTCCTCAAAGCCTGTTCTATGGCGTTGGCACCGCCCACTCCATCAGGAGCAGGAGCAGTTACGTGATATGCGTCACAGGTACTGCCGTAACCTGTAATTTCTGCAAATATTTTGGCACCTCTGTTTACAGCGTGCTCATATTCCTCCAGGACAAGTGCACCTGCACCCTCACCCATAACAAAACCGCAACGCTCTTTATCAAAGGGAATTGATGCTCTGTCCTTATCGTCTGACTCGCACAATGCCATACAGTTTATAAAACCTGCAAAACCCAAAGGATTTATAGATGCCTCTGCACCGCCTGCAATTACAGCGTCTGCATATCCATCTTTAATTGCACGATAACCCTCACCTATACAGTTTGAACCCGTAGCACAAGCAGTCACAATTGACAGACACGGACCCTTTGCACCATATTTAATTGCGATGTTACCTGCCGCAATGTTTGAAATCATCTTCGGTATCATCATAGGTGATACACGCTTTGGTC
Organism: uncultured Ruminococcus sp.; assembly: GCA_902760955.1. Lineage (GTDB taxonomy): Bacteria > Bacillota > Clostridia > Monoglobales > Monoglobaceae > UMGS1820. The sequence continues at coordinate 32,992 of CACWIG010000002.1, forward strand.
CGCGGTTTAATAAATTATTATACTCGCTGATAATTGTGTCAAAACCGCCTATACCTGAGCCAAAGTATACACCTAATCTTTCACTGTCAACAGCCTCTGTAATTCCGCTTTGTCTAACCGCCTGTTCTGCGGCACTAACTGCAAACTGAGAGAATTTGTCAAGCTTACGTGCCTCGCCTTTTTCCATATACTCGCTTGGGTCAAAATCCTTAACCTCGCCTGCAAGTGTTGCCTTAAATTCAGAAGCATCAAACAAAGTAACCTTGTCAATTCCGTTCTTTCCTGAAACAAGTCCGTTCCAGAAATCCTCAATATTATTTCCGACGGGAGATATTACTCCCATTCCTGTAACTACAACTCTCTTGCCCATACTTCCTTATCCTCCATATATTTATATGGCAAGCCCGCCGTCAACTCTGATAACCTCACCTGTTATGTAATCCGATGCAGAATCAGCTAAGAACGCCGCTAAATTTGCAACATCCTCGGGACTGCCCATTTTTTTCATAGGAATATTATTTATAACAGCCTCATTTTCCTTAAATGCTTCTGTCATATCTGTTTCAATAAACCCTGGTGCAATGGCATTACAGCATACATTTCTGCCTGCCAGCTCTTTGGCAACCGTCTTTGTCAAACCAATAACGCCTGCCTTAGATGATGAATAATTCCCCTGACCCGGGTTTCCGATAATACCTGAAACAGAACTTAAGTTAATTATCTTTCCGTATTTTTTCTTCATAAAGTTTCTGTAACAGTGCTTAATCATATTGAAAGCACCTTTCAGATTTACGTCGAGAACAGAGTCAAAATCCTCTTCTGTCATTTGAAGAACAAGCTTATCACGGGTAATTCCTGCATTATTCACCAGAATATCAATTCCGCCAAACTCGTCTATAATTTGCTTAACGACAGTTTCGCTCTCGGCGTAATCTGAAACGTCACATTTATACGACTCACACCGTACACCAAAACCTATTATATCTTGCTTTACAAGATTAGCTTTTTCTTCGCTGCCGCAATAAATAATTGCAACATCTGCACCCTCACGGGCAAGCTTTAAAGCAATAGCCTTGCCTATTCCTCTTGAGGCACCTGTCACAACTGCTGTTTTTCCATTAAGCATTTTCCTTCACCGCCTCTACTGTCTTTTGCAAGGTTTCTGCATCTTCAACAGAATATATATTCACATCTGTTGAAATCTTCTTTATAAGGCCGCATAAGGTTTTACCCGCTCCTGCCTCTATAAAATCGGTATAACCATCAGCAATCATTTTTTCAATTGTGTCTTTCCATCTTACTGAATTGTTCATCTGCTTTGATAAAGTAGAATATACATCATCTCCGTAAGGTGACGCATCATAGTTGGAATACACAGGGATCTCAGGTGCTTTGAAATCAATGTCACTTATGTAATCGGCAAATTCAGCCGCCGCATCATTCATATACGGTGAGTGAAAAGCCGCACTTACAGCCAAGTCAATCACTCTTGCGGAATATTCCTTCGCCTTTTCCTTAAATGCCGCTACCGCCTCTTTAGAGCCTGCAATCACTGTTTGAACAGGCGAGTTATAATTTACGGGATAAAGGTCGTCTATCTGCTCGCAAATTTCCTCTATGGTTTTGCTGTCCAGCTTTAACACAGCCGCCATAGCTGTATCACACTTTTCAGCAGCCGTCTGCATAAACATACCTCTGTTTGTCACTATCTCAAAGCCCTTTTCAGGTGTGTATGCACCTGCATATGCAAGTGCCGCAATTTCTCCTAAAGAAAATCCCGCAACACCATCTGCCTCTATGCCTTGCTCACGCAATGCAAGAGCCGCACATAAGTCAACCAAGTATAAGCAGGGCTGAGTGTTCTTGGTTTTGTTAAGCTCCTCTGCCGCTCCGTTAAAGGACAGCTCCAATGTTCCCTGGCGGAACTTTTCAGCCTCATCATACAACTTCTTCGCAGCAGCACTGCTTTCATAAAGTGATTTACCCATTCCGGGATACTGTGCTCCCTGTCCCGAAAAAACAATAGCTAATTTACCCATTTGTATGCTCCTTTCAGAAGTTTCTCCGCTTCAACGCATACTTCCTCAATGATTTCTTTTGCAGGCTGTTCTTTTGTAACTAACCCGGCAACCTGGCCTGCGAGGAAACATCCCTTTTCAGCGTCGCCCGATACAGCAGCAAGTCTTAATGTACCAACCGCCATCTGCTCTAAATCGTCATCAGAAATTGAACTGTACTCCGCCTTTGAATATGCTCTTGAAAACGGTGTCTTTATACTTCTGACAGGATGTCCCAATCTTTTACCGGTTACAATTGTTGAAATATCCGAAGCCTTAATAATCTTTTCCTTATAGGTTTTATGAACATTACATTCCTCAGCGACTAAAAACCTTGTGCCCATCTGAACACCGCAAGCACCAAGCATAAAAGCCGCCGCCATTCCTCTGCCGTCAGCAATACCGCCTGCCGCTATAACAGGGATATTTACCGCATCACAGACCTGAGGAACAAGTGCAATAGTAGTGGTATCACCAACGTGACCGCCTGACTCTCCGCCCTCTGCGATTATCGCAAATGCGCCTGCTCTCTCGACCATTTTGGCAAGAGCAACTGATGCAACAACAGGAATAACTTTTATTCCTGCCCCAACCCAAAGTTTCATATACTTAGACGGATTGCCTGCACCTGTTGTTATAACTGCCACGTGTTCATCAGCCAAAAGCTGTGCTACCTCATCTGTATAAGGACTCATCAGCATAACATTTACACCAAAGGGTTTATCTGTCAACTGACGTGCAATATTAATTTGTTCTTTCAGATATTCCGCATTCATATTCATTGCAGATATGATACCAAGTCCACCTGCATTAGAAACAGCCGCCGCAAGTTCACCATCTGCAATATGCGCCATACCACCTTGAAACACGGGATATTGTATCCCGAGTTCTTCACACAATTTAGAAGATAGCATATCTTACTCCTTATTGCTCTCAATGTAAGCTACCAAAGACCCAACTGTGTTACCGATTTCAGCAACAGGGATTTCCATTCCGAATTCGTCCTCAAGTTCCATCATAACTTCAACAGTTTCCAATGAGTCAATGCCTAAATCTTCAAATGTTGTCTCCTCGTTGATAGAAGTTGTGTCCATATCCAAGTGTTCTCCAAGTACCTCTTTTACCTTTTCAATAATCATTTTAATTCCTCCAAAATTTAATAATATAATAATAAAATAATTTTTTACCACTTAATAATGCAGGTAGCACTTGAAAGTCCGCCGCCAAACGCTGTCATAGCGATTATGTCGCCTCTTTTCAAGTCACCCGTACGATTTAACTCGTCAAGAGCCATCGGTATGCTTGCCGCAGATGTGTTACCGTACTTTTCAATGTTCACAAAGAACTTTTCCATCGGCAAACCCAAACGCTTGCTTGCAAACTGAATAATTCTTATATTAGCCTGATGAGGAACAACATATTTTATATCATCAACCGACAAACCTGCTTTTTCTGTTATCTCCTGAATTTCAGAAGTAATAGTATTTACAGCAAACTTAAAGGTTTCCTGTCCGTCCATAAAGACGTGTGCCGCCTCAGTTTCCTTGTTGTAGTAAGGCGAGGCGTCTGTTCCCGACGGAATTTTGATCACGTCATCACCACCATAGGTAGCAATCTTAGACTCTAAATATCCGTCGCCTTCCTCCAACACTGCGGCACCTGCACCATCACCGAAAATTACGCAGGTTCCCCTATCATTCCAATCGATAATTCGGCTCATTCTTTCACTGCCGACAACCAAAGCCTTTTTCACCTTTCCTCTGGCAAAGAAGCCTGCCGCCGTATCTATGGCAAACAAAAAACCGCTGCAAGCTGAGTTTACATCAAAGGCAGGACACTTTGCACCTAACAGTTTTTGAATGGTTCCTGCCGCAGTCGGACATATGGTGTCATTACTGATTGATGCAACTATAATCAAGTCCAATTCCTCAGGCTTGACATTGCTCATCTCAAGGGCGTTTAACGCCGCCTTATATCCCATCTCAGCCGCACTCTCATCCGTAGAAATATGCCTTTCGGATATTCCCACACGCTGTTTTATCCATTCATCAGATGTATCAATAACTTCAGCTAAATCAAAATTTGTTACCACTTTTTCAGGAACATAACTGCCTGTTCCGATAATTCTAAAACTCATAACAACTTCTTCCTTCTACATATTTTAACTTTTGGCTTTTAACACAATTTACAACCTATTGTTTGTTTTCATCATTCAGGTACGCATTAATATTATTGGCAATAGTCCTCAGAGAACGATACATTGTTGTTCTGTCCTCGTCCTCAACATTTGTCAAACTGAACATATCTACGTATTTACAAATCGCATCTTCAATACGTGCAGCTTGTTCATTGCCCTTTTTTGTCAAAACTGCAGGCGTGTTATACTTCTTTCCGCCATCGTGATTGGGGTAGTGTATATACCCTTTTTCATACAGTCCTGCGTAGGTCCTCGACACAGCTGACTTGCAGACATTGTTAATCTCGCTCATTTGAGAAACTGTCAAGCCCTCACTATACCGAGATAAATAAAACAAGTACATCGCATCTCCACCGTTTAGTCCGTGTGCGTTCATCACTTCGTTTTTTATCTGTTCTATTCCCTTACTGATTATAGTTATATTCTTCGTAAAGTTTATAAATCGTTGTAACATAAAAACACCCTAACACATCAACACAAATAATTCATTTCCATATTCTTATAGCAATGCATATTATAACAATGGTTATTATAACATATCAACAGAAAATCCAAAGGATTTTCATACCACAACAACGCAGCACACCACAGGTGTTGCGGAGTGTTATGTTCAAATGTTCTCTCAGGCATCAAAATCTTTGATTTTGTTTATGCCGTGAGGTTATTATACCATACGCTTGTTGACAAGTCAACAAGTTTTTTTGTCATTTTTTGCTTATTTACAACTTATTCACATTTTTGTGCCTAAACGCAAAAATGGGGCTGTTAAAAAAGTACCTTTCGGGACATCGGGGACGCCGTCACCTACAATGTATTTTGCATGATGCTTAAATTTCACACAAAATGTAGGGTTTGGCGGTTTCCGACAAACCGCTGTGTCATACTTTTTTAACAGTCCCATTTTAATTCTATTACGATTAACGGCAACGGCCTATGGTATTTCTCTCCGCAACGCAAAGAGTCAAATCACGGCCGACCTTTATATCAGCCTGGTCGAGGGCAAGTTCAACAGTTTTAAGGGCAAGCTTCGGATAGTTATTTTCCTCGCTCAAGTGACCGAGAAGAATATTCTCCGTTCCCAGCTTCACTAAAAATTCCGCCGCTTTTCCTGCGTCGTCATTTGAAAGATGTCCATACTTTCCGCGTATTCTGCGTTTAAGTTGCATAGGGTATCTGCCTATTTCCAGCATATTGACATCGTGATTTGCCTCTAACAAAACAGTGTTACTTTTTTTGACAGCCTCAAACAAATCTTTTTTAAGTTCCCCAATATCAGTTGCAACCGAAACCTTTTCACTGCCATTTACAAAGCTGTATCCCACAGGGTCAGCCGCATCGTGCGGTATAGAAAAAGGGTTTACACCTATATCGCCGATTTCAAAATCTTTATCGGTATCGAATACCCTTTGCAATTCGTTGCTGTATGCACCTATCTGCTCTGACATTGCTTGCCAGGTTTCTGCATTTGCCCAAACAGGAAGGTTATATCTCCTCATCATAACACCCACACCCATAATATGATCGTTGTGTTCGTGTGTTATAACGATGCCGTCAAGCTCATCAGGGGATATATCTATTGACTTTAGCGAATTTTCGATTGTTTTGCCACTAACGCCGCAATCCACCAATATTTTTGTTCTCTCTGTAAAAACTAAAGCCGCGTTGCCGCGGCTTCCGCTTCTTAACGAAACTATTTCCATTATATCACCATTTTATACACGGTTTACACCGCATTGCTTTTGTTGTCGTCAACGGTTCTTCTGGCAATCTGAGCCCCAAGACTTTTAAGTTTTAACTCTAAATTTTCGTATCCTCTGTCAATATACTTAAGATTATAAATTTCAGTAACGCCTTTTGCCATAAGTCCTGCAATTACAAGTGCCGCCCCTGCACGCAAATCTGTTGCGTACACAGGTGAACCTTGCAGATGCTCACAGCCTTCAACCGCCGCAACTCTGCCGTCAACACTTACCTTTGCACCCATACGATTTAACTCATCTACATACTTAAATCTGTTGTCCCACACGTTTTCAGTAACAAGGCTTGTTCCCTTTGCAACTGTAAGCAAAGTCAAAATCTGCGGCTGTAAATCAGTAGGAAAGCCAGGATAGGGCTGAGTTTTTACGTTAGCACTTTTTAAATTTCTGTCATCCATATGTATACGAATGGCATCATCATATTCCTCAACAATAACTCCCATTTCCTCAAGCTTAGCACTTAAAGATTCCATATGCTTCGGAATAATATTTGTAATAGTAACATCACCGTGTGTAGCCGCCGCCGCAATCATAAAAGTACCTGCCTCAATCTGATCGGGAATTACACTGAACTCACCACCGTGAAGTTCTTTTACACCTCTGATTTTAATAACATCTGTACCTGCGCCCTTGATATTTGCACCCATACAGTTTAAGAAATTTGCAACATCAACAATGTGTGGCTCTTTTGCGGCACTTTCGATTACTGTAAGACCCTCTGCCATTGTGGCAGCAAGCATAATATTAATGGTGGCACCAACAGATACCACATCAAGATACACAGAATCACCCACAAGTTTGTCGGCTCTTAAATCGACAAAGCCGTGGTCAACCTCTACCTCTGCACCTAAAGTCTTAAAGCCTTTAATATGCTGGTCAATAGGTCTGACACCAAAGTCACAGCCGCCAGGCATACCTACCCTTGCACGTGAAAATCTGCCGAGCAGAGCACCCATAAGATATGATGATGCCCTTATACGGCGGACAGTTTCGTAGTCCGCCTCATATTTATTAAGATTGGTGCAATCAATTTCAACCGTACCCTTATCAATAAAGTACGCACTTCCGCCGAGCCCCTGAATTATGTCAAGTAATACATCGATGTCACTTACGTGAGGAACATTATCTATTATGCATTTTCCTTTTACAAGAATAGAAGCCGCCAAAATAGCAACAGCAGAATTTTTCGCTCCGCTTATTTCTACTTCGCCGCTGAGTTTCGCTCCCCCTAATATTACCATCTTTTCCATAGAGATATTCCCACCCTCGGATTTATTCTATATATTGTGTTTTCGTACAATAAGTCATTCTAAATATAGTCATTATACCAATAATACATTAATAATGCAAGCATTATTTTAAAAATGTTGTCCACAAACAATGGTATTCCTTATGTAATACCATACAATACACCGATTTTTGCTATTATATGTTATATTGTACCATATTGATATTACATATAGGTTACCATAATATTAAATCTTGTCAAAACATTTTGTCCGACCTTGCATATTATGTAAACAGGGGTAGCTTTTAAATTTAAACAAATAAAAAGGAAGTGATTAGATGGCGACAAAAATATTTGTTGATGCAGGTCACGGCGGCACAGACCCCGGTGCAGTGGGCAACGGCGTCACCGAAAGCTATGTAAACTTAAGCGTTGCGGTTCAGTTGGCAGAGCTTTTAAGAGATGCAGGATATGAAGTTAAATTATATCGCAGTACCAACAGCGAAAATGTATTGCCCGGCAAAAGTGCTGACTTGACCAACAGAGCAAGAATGGCAAATCAGTGGGGCGCTGACTATTTTGTCAGCATACACACCAACAGCTCACCCAACCCTGCCGCAAACGGCTTTGAAGCGTATATCTATCGCCTTGGCAATGCCGCTCAGCCTCTTGCCGAGTCCATTGTAAAATCATTTGTAGCTCGGCTGGGTTCAAAGGATAACGGAGTCAAGGCGGCTAACTTTGCTGTTCTCCGTCAGACAGATATGCCCTCAGTTCTGTTGGAGCTTGGCTATTTAAGCAATCCTACCGAGGCTCTGAACTTAAACAGTCCTGCTTGGCAAACAGCGGCGGCTGAAGCAATATTTGCAGGTATATACAACTATGTAAAACCTTAAAGACAGCAAATGGGCTGTTGCTTTTAGTGCAACAGCCCTTTATAATCTGGATTTTTTCACAGAAGATGGGTTTTTGTCTAACAGTTTTTTGAACATTCGTGAAAAGAAGGCAGGGTCATTAAATCCGCATGCATAGCTTGCATCGCCTATTGCCATGCCGTTTGAAATCATCTCGGCGGCATTGTTGCATCGTACACGGTTAAGGAACAAGACAAAGGTTGTACCTGTGACTTTCTTGAATTTCTTTGTGAAATAATGCTTACTTAAACCTGCAACCTTTGCCGCATCGTCTAAGGTGATATTTTTATTGTAGTTATCGTATATATATTGTATAACATTAGCTATTTCATTAAAATTATCCTCTTTAATCTCGTTTTGTTCAGAATGATTTTTGTAAAGTTCATATAGAAATAATAAAACGTCAATACGTGTTTTCGTTATATCAATTTCGTCAGATGTAAAATCTGAGACTGCATTTTTAAATAATTTTCCCGCATACGTATCATTTGTTAGATGTATAAAAGATGTGGTTGACAGGTCAATGCCGTTTTCAATACAAAAATCATATGTAGCAATGATACAGTAGTATTCTATCGTATCATCTGTAGAAAACATATGAATTTCATCAGGGTTTACGGCGATTATATCACCTGGATGCCATTCATATGTTTTACCTGCAACAATAGCCTTACCATGACCGTCCACACATAAAAGGAGCTCTATGTTTTTATGCCAATGTGGATAAAGTGAGTTATATCCATTCAATTTGTGATAATGAAATATAAATGGGAAAAGTTTATTCGTCAACTTATCATGATTTTCATATATACCTATATGCATATCTATCCTCCTTTCCTGACCAAAAGACAATATAATCCAAAAAAACCGTAATATATATCATTGAAATGTAGGTTCTGTCATTATATAATATAATTGTTTATAAGTCAAGACAATGTAAAGAAATTATAGAGAGGATATTTTTATTATGAAAATTGGAGTGTGTCTTAGGTATAATGATGTGAATACTGTGGAGTATCAAGTCAGGAATGTAAAAAATGCAGGCTTTAACTCTGTTCAGTTAATTGCATGGAACCATAATATTATGACAAAGGATAATGCTCAAATAATCAAGCCATACTTTGAAAAATATGGTGTGGAAATCTCGGCATTATGGTGTGGCTGGGAAGGTCCTTCTGTGTGGAATTTCTATGAGGGCTATAAAACACTTGGCCTTTTGCCTGAGGAGTACAGAGAGACGCGAATTAAAAATCTGTGTACGGGCAGTGATTTTGCGAAACACCTTGGTGTCACAGATTTAGCAACGCATATGGGTTTTATACCTGAAAATCCATATGATGCTCAGTTTGGCCCAATGTGCGATGCAATAAGAAGAGTGGCGGAGTATTGTAAGTCAAACGGTCAGTTTTTGTTATTTGAAACGGGGCAGGAGACACCTGTTGCGATGCTAAGATGTATTGAAACGGTCGCTACAGACAATCTTGGTATAAATCTTGACACTGCAAATCTTATTCTTTACGGAAAGGCTAATCCTGTTGATGCACTTGATGTATTTGGCAAATACATCAGAAATATACACGCAAAGGATGGAGTTTATCCGATAAATGGACATAATTTAGGTGAAGAAAGGAGAATAGGTGACGGCAAGGTTGATTTTAGGGGTTTATTTATTAAGCTCAAAGAGCTTGGTTATGACAGTTACGTTACTATTGAGCGTGAGATAAAGGGAGAAAAGCAACTTAAAGATATTGAGTATGCAAAGGTTTATTTGGAAAATATTATTACAGAAATCTACGGAGGGGATGCTTTATGTTAAAAGTTGGGTTGGTAGGAGTAGGCGGAATATCAGGTGCGCACATTCCAGGATGGGAAAATATGAAAGAGGCGGAATTGGTTGCAATATGCGATATAAGGCCTGAACGGATGGACAAATACACGAATTACAGAAAGTATACAGATTTTGATGAAATGCTTGACAAAGAAGAAATTGATATACTTGATATATGCTTGCCGACATATCTCCACGTGGATTTTGCGGTTAAAGCAATGGAAAAGGGTATAAATGTAATATGCGAAAAACCGATTTCATTAAAAGAAGATGATGTTAAGCGGGCATATGATACCGCAGAGGCTAATAATGTTAAGTTTATGATTGCACAGGTTTTAAGATTTTGGCCTGAGTACGAGTTCGTTAAGTCATGCTACGAAACGGGCAAGTACGGCAAGCTTCTTTCGGGCGTGATGAGTAGGCTTGGTTCGATGCCAAAATGGAGCTTTGATGATTGGATGAGGGATGTAAACCGAAGTGGACTTGTACCATATGATTTGCATATACATGATCTGGATTTTGTTGTATGGGCATTTGGAAAACCGAATAATGACACAATGCGTCGTGCAAAGAAAGAAAATCAGGATTATATAGCAGGTATATATGATTATGATGATTTCTTTATTATGGTTGAGTCTTTGTGGTGTGCATCATCTGATTTTAAATTTAAATCAGGTTTTCGTTTTCAATTTGAGGATGCTCTTTTGGAATACAATGATGCAAAACTAACGATTTATGAAGCTAAAGGCGAGACTGTTATGTTTAATGTGTCCGATGGTAAATCAATGGGGGATATAGGCTTACCGTCAACAAACGCATACGAAAACGAAATTGAGTATTTTATGAACTGCGTTTTAGAAAATAAGCCTGCTGATAAAGTGAAACCACAAGAACTTTCGGATGTTATAAATATACTGAAAAAATTCTAAGAATCAGATATACATTTGTATGGGCAAATGCAGTGTATGAAAGAAAGTCTGTAAATTCAGATCTTCTATGATAATTACTTGATTAAATATAGCCGCAAACACGCTATCGGCTATGGTATAGTTATACCACGAAATTTTAAGCATATCAAGAGAAGGTGTGAAATTCACACCTTCTCTTGATATGCAGTAAAGAAAAATGCTCATTTGCAACAACCCTCAATACTATAAAACTTCTTTAAGTGCCTGGGCAAGCTGAGCAGGGCAGGAGGTTCCTCTGCCGTTGCAATCTATTCCGTCCAGCAAATCAATAACCTTTTTGACTTCCATACCTTCGACCAACTTTGAAATACCCTGTGTATTTCCGTTGCATCCACCATTAAAAACAACATTCTTAACTATCTTTCCATCTGTTTCAAAGGTGATGTATCTTGAACAAGTCCCTCTTGTTTTATATTCATAGCTTTGCATAAGTTTTACCTCCAATATTATTTTAACTTCATATGAATCGGCAAACCATCTTTCAATATGGGAGTAACCTCACCATAGATTAAAGGTCTGCAATATTTAATAAACTCATCCGAAACATAAGTTCCGTCATTAATTATCCACTCCTGAGGAATTGTTTTCTCCAAATTAGCACAACATTCAATGTCCGCAGTTTCTATTCTGTATGAATATGGATTGTCCGACTCTCTTATAATAACAGCCATCTCAGCAGTTCTGTTATTCTTAGAGGCGGCAACCGCCATTGCACCTGCATCAAAAGATTCGTCTATATCCTGTTTTGACAGCAAGTGTGCCGCACATCTTTGAGGTGTGTTAATCTCTATGCCTCTCGCTTTTACGCCTAAGCTCTTCCCGAGATGTTTAGCCAAAAACTGTCCCATTCCCGACATAATCTTGTGTCCAAAGGCGTCAAGTTCTGCGTGAACTGAACCGCTGTTTGCAACATAATCACCATTTTTATCGCGCAACGCCTCTGACACCGCGATAACAACAGTATTCTTTTTTTCTAACAGCTCTTTTGTTTTTTGAACACACTTCTCTAAATCAAAGCTTCTTTCGGGCAGATAAATCATATCCACCCCACAGCAATCCTCACCTTTGGCAAGTGCACTTGCCGCCGTAAGCCAGCCTGCGTTTCTGCCCATTATCTCGATAACTGTTATTGACTTTATATCATATACAGAGCTGTCGCATATTATTTCTTTAACAGTGGTGGCAATATATTTTGCGGCACTTCCAAATCCAGGGGTGTGATCTGTGACTGCCAAATCATTGTCCACTGTCTTGGGAACACCCATAAAGCTGATATCGCTGTTTATCTCTTTGGCATATGCCGAAAGCTTTGCAACTGTATCCATCGAATCGTTACCGCCAATATAAATAAAATGTTTTATGTCAAGCTCAGCAAACAAATCAAATAGCTTTTCATATACCGCTTTGTCCTCAGCCATATCAGGCAGTTTATATCTGCAACTGCCAAGAGCAGATGATGGAGTTTGTTTTAATATCTCAATATCCTTTTCGGTTTTGAGATATTCGCTTAAATCAATATACTTACCATCAAGCAATCCTTTTATACCGCCAATCATACCATATACCTTGGTATCAGGATATTTTACACCTTCACAGTATGCACCTGCAAGACTTGCATTTATTGCCGCCGTCGGTCCGCCTGATTGACCTATAATTATATTTCCCATATCATACCTCTTATAACCAAAAATCCATTTATGCTCAAGTGAGTCATAAATGGATTTTAAAGATTTTATTTAACCTATACTACCAATTGAATCTTCATCAATGGAAGCATCCTCATTGTTATCAGTTCCGCCGTATGCAGGATAAACCTCAATATCATTATAAGTGCTTATGCCTGTTCCTGCAGGAATGAGCTTACCTATAAGAACATTCTCTTTAAGGCCAACCAACGGATCCTTCTTACCCTTAATAGCCGCATCAGTAAGAACACGTGTTGTTTCCTGGAAGGAAGCAGCCGACAAGAATGAATCGGTAGCAAGTGCCGCCTTGGTAATACCCATAAGCTGAACTGAGAACTCAGCAGGCTCTTTGCCCTCGGCAATCATTTGATTATTGATGGCTTCAAGCTCATACATACTGATAAGCGAACCTGTAAGCAATCCTGTATCTCCTGATTTTTCAATCTTAACCTTACGCATCATTTGACGAACAATAACCTCAATATGCTTATCGTTGATATCAACACCCTGCAATCTGTACACACGCTGTACTTCCTGAATAAAGTAATTCTGAACAGCGGTAGAACCCAATACTGCAAGGATATCGTGAGGATTAATAGAACCCTCTGTAAGCGGAGTACCTGCTTCGATTTCCTGGTCGTCACGAACCTTAATTCTTGAACCGAAGGGAATCATATAAGTTGCAGACTCTCCTGTGATTTCATTCATAACAACGATTTCACGCTTGTTAGATATCTCGGTAATACGAACCTTACCTGCAATCTCAGAAATGATAGCAACACCCTTAGGTTTTCTTGCTTCAAACAACTCCTCGACACGTGGGAGACCCTGTGTGATATCGTCACCCGCAACACCGCCTGCGTGGAATGTACGCATTGTAAGCTGTGTACCAGGTTCACCGATTGACTGAGCGGCAATAATACCAACTGCCTCGCCTACATTTACAGGTGTAGCATTTGAAAGGTTATGACCGTAACACTTAGCACATACACCAACCTTACTGCGACACTTAACAACAGAACGAATTTTAACTTCTTTAATTCCTGCTGCAACAATTTCGTGTGCTTTTACAGCATTTATCATTTCATTTTCAGCAATAATCAGCTCACCTGTTGCAGGGTTTACTATATCCTCTGTAACAGTTCTGCCCTCAAGACGATCCTCAAGTGGCTCAATTATTTCGTTGCCGTCTCTGATATCGCTAACGATAATACCATCTCTTGTTCCGCAATCCTCTTCACGAACGATAACATCCTGAGATACATCAACCAAACGACGTGTCAGGTAACCTGAGTCAGCAGTTCTGAGAGCTGTATCGGTAAGACCTTTACGAGCACCGTGAGTAGAAATAAAGTACTCAAGTACGGTAAGACCTTCACGGAAGTTTGAACGGATAGGAATTTCGATTGTACGTCCCGATGTATCAGCCATAAGACCACGCATTGCGGCAAGCTGACGCATCTGGTTAACACTACCACGGGCACCTGAATTAGCCATCATATAAATCGGGTTAAGCTGTCTGAGGTTATCCATCATCGCATCTGTTACCTGATTTGAAGTTTCACTCCAAATGGAAATAACGTGACGATGACGTTCTTCATCAGTAAGCATACCTCTGCGGTATTTCTTCATTACCTTATCTACGCGTTCTTCTGCCTGAGCAAGCAGTTCTGCTTTTTCCTCAGGAATTTGCATATCATCTACGCAGACAGTAACTGCACCGATTGTGGAATATTTGTAACCCATAGCCTTGATATCATCAAGGAGTGTTGCAGTCTCTGTAATACCGTGTATCTTTATAGCTGCATTAATTATTTTACCAAGCAACTTTTTGTCAACACCAGGCTCAACATTATCGTTTATAGCAACCTTAGCGGCAGGCTTTTTAAGGACATTGTCACCAATCTCCAAATCAAGCTGATGCTCAGGGTCGCTTCTATCAACAAAGCCTAAATCCTGCGGAATTTTTTCATTGAATATCAATCTTCCGACAGTTGCATCTATCATACCTGTCTTTTCAACACCATTTACTGTTTTGGTAACACGAACCTTAATGGGAGCGTGAAGCCCAACAGCCTTATTGTTATATGCAAGGACAGCTTCTTCAACATCAGAAAATACCTTGCCTGTACCTACTTCAGTATCGTCTTTAAGTGTCAGGTAATAACTACCCAAAACCATATCCTGTGTAGGAACTGTTACAGGCTTTCCGTCCTGAGGCTTAATCAAGTTGTTTGCAGAGAGCATAAGAAATCTCGCTTCTGCCTGAGCCTCATTTGATAACGGAAGGTGAACAGCCATCTGGTCACCATCGAAGTCGGCATTGAACGCTGTACATACGAGCGGGTGGAGCTTGAGTGCCTTACCCTCTACAAGAACAGGCTCAAACGCCTGAATACCAAGTCTGTGAAGGGTTGGTGCACGGTTGAGCAAAACAGGATGGTCAACGATTACCTCCTCAAGAACGTCCCATACCTCAGGACGTACACGCTCTACCATACGTTTAGCAGATTTGATATTGTGTGCCAAGCCATCTGATACAAGTTTCTTCATAACAAACGGCTTGAACAATTCAAGTGCCATCTTCTTAGGCAATCCGCACTGATAAATCTTAAGTTCAGGACCTACAACGATAACCGAACGTCCTGAATAGTCAACACGCTTACCCAACAAGTTCTGACGGAAACGTCCCTGCTTACCCTTAAGCATATCGGAAAGAGATTTGAGCGGACGGTTTCCCGGTCCCGTAACAGGTCTGCCGCGGCGACCGTTATCGATAAGTGCGTCAACTGCCTCCTGCAACATACGTTTCTCGTTTCTTACAATAATTTCAGGAGCATCTAAATCCAAAAGACGCTTTAATCTGTTGTTTCTGTTTATAACTCTGCGGTACAAGTCATTTAAGTCAGACGTAGCAAAACGTCCGCCGTCCAGCTGTACCATAGGTCTAATTTCGGGAGGGATAACAGGCAAAACAGTTAAAATCATCCATTCGGGCTTGTTACCTGAGTGCAAAAATGCCTCAACTACTTCAAGTCTGCGGACAGTACGGATTTTCTTCTGTCCCTTTGCCCCCTCCAAGTCTGCCTTGAGTTCTTCGTAAAGAGATTCAAGGTCTATGTTCTGGAGCATTTCAAGGACTGCTTCCGCACCCATACCTGCTTTGAACATATCTCCATACTTTTCATAGTATTCTCTGTATTCCTTTTCAGACAAAATCTGATTTTTCTCAAGAGTTGTCTTTCCAGGGTCAATTACCACATATGCGGCAAAATAAAGAACCTTCTCAAGTGCACGGGGTGACATATCAAGGATAAGACCGAGTCTGCTGGGTATACCCTTGAAATACCATATATGCGATACAGGAACAGCAAGTTCTATGTGTCCCATACGCTCACGACGAACCTTTGAGCGTGTAACCTCAACGCCGCAACGGTCACATACCACGCCCTTATAACGCACTCTCTTGTACTTACCGCAGTGACATTCCCAATCCTTCTGCGGTCCGAATATACGCTCGCAGAACAAACCGTCTCTCTCAGGTTTTAATGTTCTGTAATTTATAGTTTCAGGTTTCTTAACTTCGCCTCTTGACCACTCCCGTATTTTTTCGGGAGAAGCAAGTCCGATTTGAATAGCATCAAAATTCTGATATTCACTCATATTGAACTACCTTTCCGGCTCACAAATTCACATATCCGTCTGCCGTGAGCTTGACAGACAGTTATCATCAAAAACCTTAATTCAGCCGATTAGAACATATCCTCATCATCAATATCGTCAATGTCCTCTTCTTCGGCAATGGTATCAAGTGATTCAATTCCTTCAGCATCAAGATAATCAACATCATCTTCATCTCCGCCAAGGATTGCACTTATAACACTGTCATCATCGCCGAGTATATCGTCAAGTTCATCAACTTCATCATCTTCGACAAGAATATTATCGTCGTCTTCAGAGAAGTCGTGCTTATTAATTAATTCGTCATCCTCTACACCTGCAATATTTACCTGCAAATCTGAATCTTCGTCATCAATGGATTCACGAAGCTCAATTTCATTGCCATCTTTATCAAGAACCTTCATATCAAGCAACAAGCTCTGAAGTTCTTTAATAAGAACTTTAAATGACTCAGGAACGCCAGGTTCGGGAACATTGTCACCCTTAACGATTGCTTCGTATGTCTTAACACGTCCTACAACGTCATCTGACTTAACAGTAAGAATTTCCTGCAAGGTATAAGAAGCACCATAAGCCTCAAGTGCCCAAACCTCCATCTCACCGAAACGCTGACCGCCGAACTGAGCTTTACCGCCGAGTGGCTGCTGAGTAACGAGAGAGTAAGGACCTGTTGACCTTGCGTGGATTTTATCGTCTACAAGGTGGGCAAGCTTCAGATAATGCATATATCCGACGGTTACAGGATTGTCAAACGGCTCACCTGTACGTCCGTCATACAGAATAGTCTTACCTGTCTTATCAAAGCCTGCCTGCTCAAGAGCCTCAACAATATCATCCTCGTTAGCACCATCGAAAACAGGTGTGGCAATCTTCCAATTGAGAGCTTTTGCCGCTCTTCCGAGATGCACCTCAAGTACCTGACCGATATTCATACGCGAAGGTACGCCCAACGGGTTCAATACAATCTGAAGCGGTGTACCATCAGGCAAGAATGGCATATCCTCCTCAGGAAGAATTCTGGAAACGACACCCTTGTTACCGTGACGTCCAGCCATCTTATCGCCGACAGATATCTTTCTCTTCTGTGCGATATAACATCTTACAACCTGTGTAACCCCAGGCGGTAATTCGTCGCCGTTAGCACGGGTAAACACCTTAACATCAACGATAATTCCGTATTCACCGTGAGGAACACGAAGTGAAGTGTCACGAACCTCACGTGCTTTTTCACCGAAGATAGCTCTGAGCAATCTCTCCTCAGCCGTAAGTTCAGTTTCACCCTTAGGTGTAACCTTACCTACAAGGATATCACCTGCTTTAACCTCTGCACCGATGCGGATAATACCTCTCTCGTCCAAATCACGGAGTGTATCTTCGCCCACATTCGGTATATCTCTTGTAATTTCCTCAGGGCCGAGCTTTGTTTCTCTTGCTTCGCTTTCATATTCTTCTATATGGATAGATGTAAATACATCATCTTTAACAAGCTGTTCGCTGATTAAAACAGCATCCTCGTAGTTATAACCTTCCCAGGTCATAAATCCGATAAGGATATTACGTCCGAGGCCGATTTCACCATTGTTTGTAGATGGTCCGTCAGCAATTATATCGCCCTTGCAAACCTTTTCACCCTCTTTAACGATAGGTCTTTGGTTAATACAGGTTCCCTGGTTGGAACGGGCAAACTTGGTAAGTTTATATCTGTTTAACTGATGATTTTCGTCCTTGATAACGATTTCGGTAGCCGACACCTTATCAACAACACCGTCTTCTTTAGCAAGAATACATACACCTGAATCCTTTGCCGCTTTGTATTCCATACCTGTTCCGACAATCGGAGACTCAGGCATAAGAAGCGGAACCGCCTGACGCTGCATATTAGAACCCATCAAGGCACGGTTAGCATCGTCATTCTCAAGGAATGGTATCATAGCGGTAGCTATTGACATAACCTGTCTCGGAGATACGTCCATATAGTCTACGCGGTCAGGTGTCACCTCGATAAACTCATCCTTAAATCTTGTTACTATCTTTTTATTTATAAATCTGTCGTTTTCATCAAGAGGCTCATTAGCCTGTGCAACAAAGAAGCCGTCCTCCACGTCAGCCGTCATATAGGTAACGTCCTTTGTTACGATGCCGTTTTCTTTGTCAACTCTGCGGTACGGAGTTTCAATAAATCCGTATTCGTTCACCTTTGCAAATCCGCTGAGGGAGTTGATAAGACCGATGTTAGGTCCTTCAGGAGTCTCAATAGGACACATACGACCATAGTGAGAATGGTGAACGTCACGAACCTCAAAGCCTGCACGCTCACGGGAGAGACCGCCAGGTCCCAACGCAGATAATCTTCTCTTATGTGTCAACTCACCCAATGGGTTAATCTGATCCATAAACTGTGACAACTGTGATGAACCGAAGAACTCTTTTATGGCAGATGTAACAGGTCTGATATTAATTAAATTCTGAGGTGTTACAACGTCCATATCCTGTGTTGTCATACGCTCACGTACGGCACGTTCCATACGAGAAAGACCGATACGGAACTGATTTTGCAAAAGCTCACCAACGCTTCTGATACGACGGTTGCCCAAGTGGTCGATGTCGTCTACGTTGCCTACCCCCAATGCTAAGTTACCTACATATGAGATAGATGCAATAATATCGTCAATCAATATATGTCTCGGAATAAGCTCATCACGCTTGTCATAGAGAGCCTGCTTGAATTCATCAGAATTCATATCAGGATATTCTTCCATAATTTCTTTGAGAACTATTCCGCGAACTCTCTCGTAAATTCCGTATTCACGAGGATTATAGTCAACATAGTCACGGAGGTCAACCATACCGTTTGATATAACCTTTGTCTTTTTGCCGTCAACATCAAGAACAATATCATTAACCCACGCCTTTTCGAGAGCGAGAGCTGTTTCCTTTGTAATAACGTCACCCTCGGCAACAATAAGCTCACCTGTTTCAGGGTCAGCGATAGTCTGAGCCGAAACAAAACCGCAAATACGATTTGACAATCTCAGCTTCTTATTGTACTTAAATCTTCCGACTCTTGCCATATCATAGCGCTTAGGGTCAAAGAAAAGGTTTGTAATAAGAGATTGAGCGCTTTCAACCGTAGGCGGTTCGCCCGGGCGGAGCTTTCTGTATATCTCAAGAAGACCGTCGTCTGTGCTCTTTGTCGTATCCTTTTCCATTGTCACCATAAGTCTTTCGTCTTCGCCGAAAAGCTCGGTAATCTGTGCATCTGTACCGAAGCCAAGGGCACGGATAAGAACTGTGACAGGCATTTTTCTGTTACGGTCAATTCTTACATAAAATACATCATTGCTGTCTGTTTCGTACTCGAGCCAAGCACCTCTGTTAGGAATAACCTGAGAAGAGAACAGCTTTTTGCCGACCTTATCATATTCCTGTGAATAATAAACGCTTGGCGCACGAACAAGCTGAGACACGATAACACGCTCAGCTCCGTTTATGATAAATGTACCCGAAGGAGTCATAATAGGGAAATCACCCATAAAGATTTCCTGTTCCTTGATTTCACCGGATTCCTTATTTATAAGGCGAACTTTAACGCGAAGCGGTGCCGCATATGTCGCGTCTCTCTCCTTACATTCCTCTATGTCATACTTTGGATTGTCATCCAGATGGTAATCAACAAACTCAAGAATAAGATTTCCCGCATAGTCCGTAATGGGCGATACGTCGTGAAAAACTTCCTTAAGGCCCTCTTCCAGGAACCAATTATAAGAGTTTACCTGAATTTCAATCAGATTGGGCATCTCCAGAACCTCATTAATTTTGCCGTAGCTCATACGAGTATTCTTACCCAGTTTCACAGGATGTACCATAAAACCGCTCACCTCATCAAAATATTTTTCTGAAAAAAATGTGAAAAATTATTGCGCCGTATTTTTTATCGACAGAACCTTAAGCCTTGTCCTGCAATACCCGAAAAATAACGTTTTTACAAGTATTTAAGACGCGGTAATCATTAACACTTGATTAAATCCAAACAATGTGTTAAAATAGGCAATGGGTTGTTAAAAACAATCGTTTTTTTCTGCCTAAAAAAGAAAATACGCAAACTTTCGCACTATAAACAGATATCAATTATACCATTTAATTTTATTCTTGTCAAGAGATTATTTTGCATTTTTCGCAATTTGAAAATTAAAATGTGTATATTTAAAAAAGGAATGATTTTAATTGAAAAAAATACTCTCTGTTTTTCTTGTAATATTATTATTAGGAACAAATGCATATGCAGATGTCTTAGGCACACACATCTCATCATCACGTAAAGAACTTTCTCCGGGTACAACCTTTTATACAAACGTCTTTAACAATTCAAGCGTAGGCAAACAGACAGAGCATTACTTTGAATACATACCAAACAATATGACAATCCCTGCACTGACAAATGGTTGGACGGCTTACGGCAAACGCACTTTGACACAAGCCAACAACATTCTTATCCAACAGGGCTACAATCCCGTGGCAGGTATGAATGCCGACTTCTTCTCTTTTCAAACAGGCGTTCCTATGAGCAACACAATAATAGACGGCAGAATTTTTACCGCTGACTCTTCGTGGCTTCCCGCCATTGGCTTTAAAGACGACGGCACAGCCTTTATCGGAACCCTGCCTATCAGCACTACTGTCACCACTGATGACGGCTCATCATTTATAGTGGAATGTATCAACAAATACCGTCAGCCCTATGCCTTATACTTGTTCAACAAAGACTTTGCCGACAACACCCATTCACCAGGCTGGGGCAGAGATGTGGTGCTTGGCAATGTATCAGGAGATTTTAAACTTGGCGGAACAGTAACAGCAACCGTTGAAAGCATTTCCGACAACGACGGCTCTGTACCAATCCCCGACGGCAAGCTGATACTCAGTGTATCGGCAGATGCCGCACAGGAACTAAAAGACAGATTAAACTGCCTCACCCCGGGCACTAATATCACAATATCTACAACGGCAGAGCAAGACAGCGATATTTGGAATGGTATTCGATATGCCGTAGGCGGAACAGGAGGAAAACTGCTCACAGACGGACAGCTTGACTATGTTGACGAAAGTGCCGCTCCCCGCAGTGCAGCGGGCGTGCGAGCAGACGGAAGTATAATTTTTTATACCATTGACGGCAGACAAACAAATTACAGCTACGGAGCAAGAAAAGAAACCGTTGCAAGACGTCTGCTTGAATTGGGTTGTACTGATGCTATAAACTTAGACGGCGGCGGTTCAACCACCATTGGCTACGCAGAGCCGGGAAGCAAAGAATTTAAGGTTGCCAACTCCCCATCAGACGGAGCGCAAAGAAGCTGTGCAAACTTTTTGTTTGTCCTAAACCTTTGTCAAGCTGACGGAATTCCGTACTCACTTTCCCTTGACAACTACGGAACAGCACTTCTCGCAGGTGCAACAACGAAAATAAATGCATCTGCACTTGACCGCTCCTTTGGATACGCAGACTTAAACAATGGTGTTACCTTCTATATAGAAGATGATGCAGACACTCCTGATATAAACGGAAGAAAATCTGTAATCACCGACGACGGATATATCACCGCATACGGAAACGGCGATATTTATGTAGGTGCGTACAGCGGTGATGCCTACGGCTCAACAATGGTCACAAGCGTTCAAACCCCCGAAAACATAACAATATATAATTCGGACGCAGGCTATCAGTTAAACGAAATCGTGCTGGGTCCTAAAGAGACCGTACAATTAGATGCAGTAAGCATCTGGTACGGCACAACTCTTATTTCCGACAGCTCCTGTTATAAATGGACAGTTGTCAGCGACAATGCATCTGTAGGCAATGTAAATTCAGATGGATTTTTCTCAGCTTCAGACAATGACGGTGCAACGGGAAAGCTGGTTGTCAACGCAGGCCTTTGCGTCACCGAAATTCCAATACGGATTTCAGGCGGAGGCTCGGAGGATAATAATATTTCATATCCTCAAATAAGCGGTGAAATTTATAATAATACATTTAATGGAAATATAAACGGCAATAATATAAAGAAAGACAATATATCCATAACCATAGACGGCGATAGAACCGATTTTGATTATGAAGATGTTTCGGGCAATATCTCTTTTAATATAAATGACGGCGAAACCGACTATCACAAAATCGGTGTATTTGTAACTGCCGACAGCGGTGCCTCTTCTATGAAGTTTTTTGAAACATCAAATATATCCTCGGTACAAAACAAGTTCCGCGACACCGATAACCATTGGGCAAAGGGATATATTTCATATCTCTCGGATTGCGGAATAGTGAACGGAAGTCTGGAGGGCGATGAAATATTCTTCCGCCCCGACAGGCATATGACAAGAACAGAATTTGCCATAATGCTGTGCAATTATTTGAATTTAGATACAGACTCTTATTCTGATGTTGAGCTTCCGTTTATAGATAAAGATGAAATTCCTTGGTGGGCAGAAAACAACGTTAAGGCAATATACAGCTTAAACATTATGCAAGGTCAGCTTGGTCAATACGGCGTTTCCTTTAACCCAAACGCCAACATCAACAGAATGGAATTTGCCATTGCTCTGAACCGCCTGTTACCAAAAGGTCTTAAGTCAGAGCCTATATATTCAACTGATAAAGACGATATTCCATTCTGGGCAGAGGACAGTATGCGTGTTATCTTCGCACAGGGCATTATGACGGGCTACCCCGACGGAACGCTTAGACCCACACAAAGCGTAACCCGTGCCGAAGGCGTTAAAATGCTGTTCAACATAATCGGCACAGGCAAATAAATAAAACGACAGAAGAAACAAATCGTTCAACATCGGGTGCGTATTTTATCACGATATGCGTAAAAGACAAAAAACAATTATTATCAAAAATAATCGTAGGGCAGGGGCTTGCTCCTGCCGAAAACCAATTAACCCAATATGGTAATGTCGCAAAAGAACAAATAGAATTATTGGAAAACCGATATAACGGAATTAAAATTGATAAATATGTGATAATGCCTAATCATATACACATTTTAATTTCCTACGAAACAGCGGCAGGAGCAAGCCCCTGCCCTACAATATCCGACATAATATGTGCATTTAAGTCCACAACAACAATATTGTGCAAAAAACAAGGGTTAAATGAAAAGCATTTATTTCAATCATCATTCTATGTCCACATTATCCGTGGCGAAAAGGATTATCAAAAAATATGGGAATATATAGATACAAATGTGATAAGATGGAATAAAGATTGCTATTTCAACGATTAAAAGCGGGGCGATTCGTAAACCGCCCCTACAAACACGCAAGGGAGCCTTGGGTGGCATCAACCTTCGCTTATTTTATTTTCAAATCTGCTCTTTTGAGTAAACTTGGGTATCTCTGTGGGATATTTGCCGTCAAAGCAAGCGGTGCAAAATCCGTCATTGGTTTGAGTCAACGCAAGTTTTTTGGTATTTTCTATACTTAAGAACACCAAACTGTCGGCTCCGACTATCTTAGCGACTTCTTCAACCGAATGATGTGATGAAATCAGATTTTCTTCCGAGTCTATGTCTGTGCCGTAATAACACGGATGTAGAAACGGCGGAGCAGAGATACGCATATGAATTTCTGCCGCACCTGCCTCACGCAAAAGTTTTACTATTTGAGCACAGGTTGTTCCCCTTACAATCGAGTCATCAATAAGAACTATACGCTTGCCGTCCACAACACTTTTTAGCGGATTCAGCTTTATACGCACTTGATTAAGACGGTTATCCTGCCCTGGCGAAATAAAAGTTCTGCCTATATATTTATTTTTTATCAGTCCGATTTCATATGGAATACCTGACCTCTTTGAATATCCTACTGCCGCATCAAGTCCCGAATCAGGCACACCGATTACAACATCAGCATCGGTGGGCTGTTCTTCGTACAAATATTCCCCTGCTTTTACTCTCGCATTGTGGACACTTACACCATCAATGACAGAATCGGGACGTGCAAAGTATATATATTCAAAAACACAAGTGCTTTTAGGCACAGTGTTGCAATGCTCCTCTATGCTTTTTATTCCGTCTTTGCTGAATATAACAATTTCGCCAGGCTTAATATCTCTGATAAATTTTGCACCCACCGAGTCCAACGCACAGCTCTCTGATGCAACTATATATGTTCCGTCAGGCATTTCACCATAGCACAACGGATGAAAGCCGTGCTTATCACGGACAGCAATCATTTTGGCAGGCGACATAACAAGCAGAGAATACGCACCCTTTAAACGATACATTGTTTTGCATACGGCTTCTTCTATGCTCTTTGACTTTATTCTCTCTTGTGTAATAGTATATGAGATTACCTCTGTATCGGAAGTGGTGTGAAAGATTGAACCGTTTTCTTCAAATTCACATCTCAACTCGTAGGAATTTGTCAAATTTCCGTTATGTGCCAACGCCATTCTGCCCTTACTGTGATTTACAACTATGGGCTGTGCGTTATTTCTGTCGTTTGTACCTGTTGTTGCATATCTGACGTGGCCTATTGCCATATTACCCTTGCCCAAAGCCCTGAGGTTGTCTGCCGAAAAAACATCACATACAAGTCCTAAGTCCTTGTATGTGCTAAAAACTCCATCATCATTTACGGTTATACCGCAGGACTCCTGACCTCTGTGCTGAAGTGCATAAAGTCCTCGGTACACTATGCTTGATACATCTGTTGTATTTTCTGCAAACAGTCCAAAAACACCACATTCCTCTTTAATATCAGCCATCGTATTCACCGCTTTCAAATTATTTTTTGAGCTTATCTTCTATTCTCTTTAATGCTTCCTTTGTTCTTTCAATATTGCCAAAGCCTGACAGACGGAAGTAACCCTCGCCGTTTTCGCCAAAGCCTGCTCCAGGTGTGCCGACTATATTACATTCTTTTAATAAGAAGTCAAAGAAATCCCAGCTCTTCATATCCGACGGGCACTTGAGCCATATATACGGACTGTGTTTTCCGCCATAGTATTTAATACCTAAGCTGTCAAAGGTTTGCATCATATTCTCTGTGTTTGTTCGATAATAGTTTATGTTTTCACAAATCTCGCTATATCCCTCATCAGTAAACACAGCGGCAGCGGCTCTTTGAACAACGTAAGATACGCCGTTAAACTTGGTTGACTGTCTGCGTTTCCACATATCAAGAAGCTTCATTCCGTCGGCTTCAAGCTCTTTTGGAATAACAGTATAACCGCATCTCACACCCGTAAAGCCTGCTGTTTTTGAGAATGAGCAAAACTCTATTGCACACTTTCTTGCACCTTCTACCTGGAAAATACTTCTCGGCAGTTCTATGTCCGATATGAACATCTCATATGCGGCATCATAGAGTATAACAGAATTGTTTGCAAGTGCAAAGTCAACCCAAATCTTTAACTGTTCCTTGGAGTACACCTCTCCCGTAGGATTGTTAGGTGAACAAATATAAATTATATCTGCCTTGTCCTTCTCTGTGGGCATTGGCAAAAATCCGTTTTCTGCATTTGCAGAAATAAATTTTACCTCTCTGCCTGCCATAATATTAGTATCAAGGTAAACAGGATATACAGGGTCGGGAATAAGAACTGTGTTATCCGTATCAAATATATCTAAGATATTTGCGGTATCCTCTTTGGCTCCGCAGGTAACTATTATCTCTGAGGTATCAACCTCTACACCTATATGCTTGCTGTAATGATACTTGATTGCATCAAGCAAAAAGTCCTCGCCAAAACTTTCGGGGTATCCGTGGAAAGAATTGATATCGCTCATTTCCTCTGATGCGGCAATCATCTCTTTAACTGCCGATTTGCAAAGGGGAAGGGTGACATCACCTATTCCCATACGGATTATGTCAGCATCAGGATTTTCTTTCTTGTACTTTTCTGTGCGTTCGGCAATATTTTTAAAAAGGTATGAGGGTTTTAAATTCAGATAATTTTTATTAATTTTCATAATTTCCTCCGTTAAATATTAATACTTCCCGAAAATACCGTGACAGCTCCGCCTGTCATAGTAATTCCGTTTTCACCATAGCTAATTGTCAAATCTCCGCCTCTTAAGGTGACGGTGACATCTGTGTCCATTTCGCAAAGTCCGCATTTACAAGCGGCGGCAACAGATGCACAAGCACCTGTTCCGCAGGCAAAGGTTTCGCCGCTTCCTCTCTCCCATACACGCATTTCAAGATGAGTATTGTCAATCTTTTTGATAAATTCCGTATTAACTTTTTCAGGGAATATTTTGTCATTCTCTATCTTTTTGCCGACTGCCTCAATATCAAAATTCCATATATCAAAATCGTCGGGGACAAAGATTACACAGTGAGGATTACCCATACTTACACAGGTTATTGTTCTGTCCTCTCCGCCCACAAAAACTTTTTTATTGATAATCGGCTTATCTCCGTTGTCGATTACAGGAATTAGTGCAGGCTCGTAAACGGGAATACCCATATCTACTGAGGCACTGCAATCCTCGCCGTCAAAATGCAAATTAATTGTTTTTATTCCCGAAAGAGTTTCAATCTTAAGGGGGTTGTTTAAGCTGATTTTGTTATCGTGAACAAAGCGTGCCACACAACGTATTCCGTTGCCGCACATTTTACCCTCACTTCCGTCTGCGTTGAACATACGCATTTTTGCATCTGCAACGCTTGATGGGCAGACGATAATAAGACCGTCTGCCCCTATGCCAAAGTGCCTGTCAGATACTGTAACCGCAAGCTCGTTTGGATTTTCTATATTATATTCAAAACCGTTAACATAGACGTAGTCATTGCCACACCCGTGCATCTTGGTAAAATTCAAATCCATAATAATCTCCATTCCGCCGCCCTGCGTCGGCACAAATAGTAATTAAATTTCTCTTATCCGCAGGGCAAGGAATGATAAGAGATTATTACGCCCATGTGCGTTTCCGAAGGCTTGCCGAGGAAAATTTCGCACGGGCAATTAATTCCGCCGGAGGCATAACGTGAAATGAACTTTCACGTTATGCTCCATTCCTTTTTATTTTCCGCTGTCGCCATAGTTCGAGAGAACTCGTGCCGACGGGTCATTTACATCACAGCCCTCCCAAGCCTTGTTGGGCATCCAGAAGTCAACAACCATTTCACTTTGATTTGGATAATACTTTTCAAAGATTTCACGATATAAAAGGGACTCCTTGGTGAACGGAACTGCGTGTGTATATTTCTGTATTTTTTCAGCGTATTCGCTGTCGGTGTAGTAGTTCTTAGCGTATTCCTGAAGATACCACACCATTGAATGTCCCACAGCATCCGAAAATGCCGCCTTTTCACGATACAAAATATCGTGGGGGAGATAGTCACCCTCAAAAGCGTGACGGAGCAAGTATTTACCCTTGCCGTATTTGTTAAGTTTCTTTTCGGGGTCGATTGACATTACGTATTCAACAAAATCCAAATCACCGAAAGGTACACGTGCTTCCAAAGAGTTTACGGATATACATCTGTCTGCACGCAGAACATCATACATATGAAGCTCTCTGACTCTCTTTTGCGACTCCTTTTGAAATTCCTCGGCAGATGGAGCAAAGTCGGTGTACTTATAGCCAAACAATTCATCAGAAATCTCGCCTGTCAACAGAACTCGAATATCGGTGTTCTCGTGTATATATTTACATAAGAGATACATACCCATGCTTGCACGGATAGTTGTAATATCATATGTGCCAAGCAGGTGAATTACATCATCAAGAGCCTCTAAAACATCGTCCTTAGTAATGATAACTTCTGTGTGGTCACTGCCGATATAGTCGGCAACCTGCTTTGCGTATTTTAAGTCAATGGCGTCCTCGCTCATACCGATTGCAAATGTTCTGATAGGCTTATCACTCTTTCTTGCGGCAACTGCACATACCAGCGAAGAATCAAGACCACCTGAGAGAAGATAACCAACCTTTGCATCTGCCACAAGTCTTTTTTCTATGCCCGCAACAAGTTTGGTATGAATTTTATCGCATATTGTTTCTAAATCGTCATAGCAAACCTCTTTAACGGCTGTCATATCACGATAGCATACAAATTTTCCGTCCTTGTAATAATGACCCGGGGGGAAGGGCATTACTTTATCGCATATGTCAATAAGGTTTTTCGCCTCGCTGGCAAAAACAATAACACCGTCTTTATCATAGCCGTAATATAAAGGTCTGATACCAATGGGGTCACGTGCGGCAATAAACCCGCCTGTCTTTGCATCATAGATTATCAATGCATATTCCGCGTCCAACTTTCCAAACATATCCGTGCCGTACTCCTTATACATAGGAAGAAGTATCTCGCAGTCAGAGTCGCTTTTAAAGGTATATTTAGCGGAAAGCTCCTTCTTTATTGCATCAAAGCCATAGATTTCACCATTGCAAACAACATAGCTTCCGTCTAATTCAAAGGGTTGCATACCTGCTTCGGTAAGTCCCATAATAGCCAATCTGTGAAATCCCAGAAGGCCGTTGCCTGTGTCGATAATTCTCGAATCATCAGGACCTCTTGAAATAGTCCTTTCAAATCCTTTCTTAAACAAATCAAGAGTGGCACTGCTGCCACAATATCCCATAACAGAACACATACTAAATTCCTCCAAAAATAAAATTCAGCTATATCCATAGGGCAAGTGCTGTAACCTGCGGTGCCACCTATTTTTATACTAACGGCTTCTGTCAAAGCCTTGCTAACTGACGTGTAGCATAACGGCGTGCCTACTTGAGCAACTGCTCTTTCGGTTTGCAGCTCATTGGGTGTTATTCATACGGACTCTGCTATATGGCTCTCACCATCCCATACTCGCTGTGAGCGAACTTCCGTATTACTTATCCCAATTCAAACGCTTTTAAAATTATTCAACATCCTGAAGTGCGTCGTAGCCTTCTTCGCCTGTTCTTACTTTAACTACGTTCTCAACATCATATACGAATATCTTACCGTCACCGATATGACCCGTGTACAATGCCTTCTTTGCAGTTTCAATAACCGATCTTACAGGAATCTTACTTACTACTATGTCAACCTGAACCTTAGGCAAGAGATTTGTTTCAATCGGAACACCTCTGTAGTATTCAGGCTTACCCTTCTGCTGTCCGCAACCCATAACGTGTGAAACTGTCATACCTGTGATGCCAAGTTTAATCATTGCGTTCTTAAGGGTGTCAAAACGTGACTCCTTACATACGATTTCAATCTTTGTGAACTTAGGAGCGCCATCAGCCTTCTCAAATGTCGGAACCTTTTTAACCTCAACTGCTTCGGCTACAGGAGTATCACCTGTAACAACAACTGTTTCTTCGCCGTAGTCTGCATACTTTTCAACAGATGCAACAAAGTCAGGATATGCACTCGGCAAGCCGTGTTCTGTTGAGTCAAGACCCATAATTTCTTCTTCAGGAGTTACTCTGAGTCCGTGGAACTTCTTAATCAATGTAAATGCAATCAGCATCATAATGGCTGTATATACACCAACAGCTACAACGCCGAGAACCTGAATGCCGAAGAGTTCAAATGAACCTGTGTAGAAAAGACCTTCCAAACCTGCAGGAGCATCAGGATTAGCCAAAAGGCCAACAGCGATTGTACCCCAAACACCATTTGCCATATGTACACCAACAGCACCGACAGGGTCGTCAATGTGGAGCTTTAAGTCAAGGAACTCAACAACGAATACAACCAATATACCTGAAACAATACCTACAACAGATGCGCCGATTGCATCCAAAGCATCACAACCTGCTGTAATACCTACAAGACCTGCAAGAGATGCGTTAAGACACATTGAAACATCAGGCTTACCATTCTTAACCCAAGTATAAATCAAAGTTGTAACAGTTGCAACAGAAGGTGCAATAGTCGTTGTCAAGAAGATAGATGCCAGCTCTGACGGAGATGTAGCAGCAGCACCGTTAAATCCGTACCAACCGAGCCAAAGAATGAACACACCAAGTGCACCTAATGTAATTGAGTGACCAGGGATAGCATTAACCTTAGTAACCTTACCGCTCTTGTCCTTAACGTACTTACCAATTCTTGGGCCTAAGATGCAAGCACCAACAAGTGCTGCGATACCGCCGACCATATGAATTGCACAAGAACCTGCGTAATCGTGGAAACCCATCTGTGAAAGCCAGCCGCCACCCCAAATCCAATGTGCTTCGATTGGGTATACAATAAGTGAAATAATACCTGAGTAAATACAGTAAGCTGAGAACTTTGTTCTCTCTGCCATTGAACCTGAAACGATAGTTGCGGTTGTTGCACAGAATACTAAGTTAAATACAAATGTTGATGCACCTGTGAAAGAACCGTCTTCAGGGCTTGCAATAAAGTTTTTAAAGTTTGCCCACAAGTCCAGGTTAGGCTTACCGATAAGTCCCATCAATGTATCCTCGCCCATCATAATTGTATAACCGAGCAGAGAGAATACGATTGTACCAATACAGAAGTCCATTAAGTTCTTCATTATAATGTTGCCTGCATTCTTGGCTCTTGTAAAGCCTGTCTCAACCATTGCAAAGCCTGCCTGCATCCAAAATACTAATGCTGCACCAATTAAAAACCAAAATTCTACTGTCATTTTAAATCAACTCCCTTAATAATGCACATATATTTTACTTAATTTATTTTTTATCTTACACCGAATAACAAATCACCGTATGTGGGGAACGGCCAATATTTCTTGTCTGTCAAGGTCTCTGCCTCGTCTGCGGCAACTCTGAGTGATGCCATCTTAGCAAGGATTTCATCTCTGATGTAGTAAGCCTGTTCTGTTATGTCCTCGATATCCTTAAGCTTGTTTGTTGCTGCCTCAAGAATATTTGTTCTGTCATAAATAATGTCAACAAGTGATGATAACTTTGAGATAACCTCTTTTTCGTATGTCATAGGAATATCAGCACTAATCTTCATCTTTCTTGATGCGGTTGTTACAAGTGATGCAACATAGTCCTCAACAGCAGGAATAATCTGCTTTTTAGCCATATCAACCATTGTAAGAGCCTCAATGTTTACAGCTTTTGTATAGTTCTCAAGCATAATCTCGCATCTTGACTCAAGCTCTGCCTGTGTGAATACGCCTTGTGTAACCAACATATCAGCATTCTTCTTATCAAGAAGTTTAGGCATACAATCAGGTGTTGTCTTGAGGTTTGAAAGTCCGCGTTTAGCAGCTTCTTCCATCCATTCGTCGCCATAGCCGTTGCCATTGAATATAATTCTCTTATGTTCTTTAATTGTGTTCTTGATAAGCTCGTGAAGGTCTTTCTCAAAGTCAGATGCTTTTTCAAGACTGTCGGCAAAATCTTTTAAGATTTCAGCAACCGCACTGTTGAGCATTATGTTTGCACAAGCAATACTGTTTGAAGAACCGAGCATTCTGAATTCAAACTTGTTGCCTGTAAACGCAAATGGCGATGTTCTGTTTCTGTCTGTTGTATCTTTCTTAAATTCAGGAAGAACATCAACACCAAGCTTCATTTTTGCGTCCTTACTGCCTGTGTAATCTGTTTCGTTCTCTATTGCATCAAGTACGCCCTCAAGCTCGTCACCCAAGAAGATAGAAATTACTGCAGGAGGTGCCTCGTTTGCGCCAAGTCTGTGGTCATTTCCTGCTGTTGCAACTGACAAACGGAGCAAATCCTGATATTCATCAACGGCTTTGATTACTGCAACAAGGAAGAGTAAGAACTGAGCGTTTTCATAAGGTGTTTCACCAGGTGTGAGAAGGTTTACGCCCGTATCGGTTGCGATTGACCAGTTGTTGTGCTTACCGCTTCCGTTTACTCCTGCAAATGGTTTTTCGTGTAACAGACAAACAAGTCCGTGCTTTGATGCAACCTTTTGCATAATCTCCATTGTAAGCTGGTTGTGGTCTGTTGCAATGTTTGTTGTAGAATATATAGGAGCAAGCTCGTGCTGTGCAGGAGCAACCTCATTATGCTCTGTCTTTGCAAGAATACCAAGCTTCCAAAGCTCGTCGTTTAAGTCTTTCATAAATTCCGCTACTCTTGGTTTGATAATGCCAAAGTAGTGATCATCCATTTCCTGTCCCTTAGGAGGCTTTGCACCGAACAGTGTTCTGCCTGTGAAGATAAGGTCTTCTCTCTGGTCATACATCTCTTTCGGAATGAGGAAGTATTCCTGCTCAGGTCCAACTGATGTTGTAACCATATGTACGCTGTCGTTGCCGAACAATTTTAATATTCTGAGTGCCTGCTTATTAAGTGCAGACATTGAACGAAGCAACGGTGTCTTTTTATCAAGTGCGTCGCCTGTGTAAGAACAGAACGCTGTAGGTATACATAATGTCTTATCTTTAATAAATGCAAACGAAGTCGGATCCCACGCTGTATAACCTCTTGCCTCAAATGTTGCTCTCAATCCGCCTGAGGGGAATGAAGAAGCATCAGGTTCACCCTTAATTAATTCTTTACCCGAGAATTCCATCAACACACCGCCGTCAGGTGCAGGTGAAATGAAGCTATCGTGTTTTTCTGCCGTAACGCCCGTCATAGGCTGAAACCAATGTGTGTAATGAGTAGCACCATTTTCAACTGCCCAATCCTTCATAGCAGATGCGACAGCATTTGCAAGTGAAATGTCAAGTTGTTTTCCCTCTTCAATAGTCTTTCTGATTGAACTATAGACTTTCTCAGGAAGTCTTGCTTTCATTTGTCTGTCGTCAAATACATTTTTTCCGAACAGTTCCGGTACAGTTGCCATTATTTATCAACCTTTCTTTATTTAAATAAATTTGAAATAAAAAAAAGACAAGGATGCTTAAAGAGACTATCTCTCTTTAGGCATCCTTGCCTTTATGCATTGCATTATACACCCTTTAAATAAATTTGTCAAGACTTTTTTGGAAAATTTTTTTATATTTTGAAAAATTATTTGTAAAAATGCTTTTTTTATTGACTTTCTTCAATAAGTACGACAATTAGGTATTTGTAATTCAAAATAATTTTTTCATTGCAGTTGGGCTTGGCAACTGTATGGGCTTTGGGCAATTATTCGACAAAATTATTTTGAATTTGGAAATTGTGGAGCATAGTTACCAATCCCTCAGTCAACTTCGCTGACAGCTCCCTTTACACAAATGAGCCTATGTGACGATATGGGTGATATCACAAAAATGCTTTTTCATCATTGATTTACAGGGGACTGAGGTTCAACTCATCAAGTATAATATTACAATCTATAACCGATTTTCCGTTTTCAAGGGCGGAAATTATAACGCTGTCCCGCTTTACACGTGGGTAAAGCTGTGCATAGCCTGCGTATTTAAGCAAAGTCTGTGCCTCGTCAATTGACAGACTCAAACCAAAGCACAGTGAAATCAGCTTATCTCTTGACGGCACCTTTAACCCCGAAAATATCTGATATGCATAGTTAGTCTGAATATACGAGTTTCTGATTACCTCTGCTTTAGATAAATTTCTCTCATCAATTATTGCTGTCAGATAATCGCATATGGGGTTTTCTATCATTTCACCATTGTTATTTTTAAGGTATGTATCCAAACTGCTGTTTTTCAAAATATTTAGCAGCTCCTCTGTTGATTTTTTCATCTTGACCGCCTCCCTGTTATATGATAATATAAACTTAAAAAATTGTCAATCTACGGTGATACAAATGAGTAATCTGTCAGAATATTGCGAAATATCTTCCTTCAACGAGAACACCTCTCTTGTTCAGAAGGAAAATAAAATTTATGTAAAAAAACGAATACCTAAAGAGTTGACCTATATCTATAAAATATTAATTACAACTCATCATAATAATATTTCGGACATTATAGAGATTTTTGAATACGAGGATATATCAATAGTCATAGAGGAATATATAAACGGCGAAACTCTGTCTGCCTTATTGTCAGAACAAGGAAGCCTAAACGAAACCGACACCAAAAAAATTATCGGTCAAATTTGTGATGGCTTGCTTTTTCTGCACAAGCACAATATAATTCATAGGGACATTAACCCCAACAATATTATGATAACAAAAGAGCATACCGTAAAGATAATTGACTTTGACATTTCAAGAAGCTTTAAAAAGGGTCTAACAGGCGACACCACCATTCTCGGCACCGCAGGATATGCCGCACCCGAACAATTCGGATTTACTCAATCTGATGCACGAACCGACATTTATGCAGTGGGTGTTTTGGCAAACGTAATGCTGACAGGAAAAATGCCCAACGAACAGCTATACCAAGGCAGGTTAGGTAAAATAATCGGCAAAGCCACCGAAATAGATGCAAACATACGTTATAAAAGTATATCGGCGTTTAAACACTCCTTTACCAACGAAACAGACGAAAACACCAACAGGTTTATTAAACTTTTACGTTGTATTCCCGGGTTTCGTACCTGGGAAGTATGGAAAATGCTTATTGCAATTATTATGTACTTGACCTATGTTCCTCTTATGGTTGTATTCATTTCGTGGGCAACGAGCATCCGTAATGCTTTAATAATTATATTCAGCGAAATTCTGATGTTTGCAATTCCATATATTTTACTTACAAACCTTGGCGGAATACGTCGCCGATTGGCACACAGACCTGCAATAGCCTTCGTTGCGGCGTTTATTATTTCAGCAATTTCATTTTTATTAGGTTCTTCCATATTTTTGATTAATCTATAAAATTTTTTCAGTATTATGCTTGCAGCATAACACAAGCCACACAACTCAGTATATAATCAAACTGTGTTGTGTGGCTTGTTATTTTTTGGAATTTTACAAGGAATAATGCAAGGAATCATATATTTTATTATTCCTTAAAATAATGCTATTATTACTAAAAGTGTCGAACGGAGGAGATTGATGTTGTGTGAGTGATACAGATGCCCTGAATGATGTATACAAAGAGATTACAGATTTAATCGGCTACGACAATGCAATGATAATTTATACTCATTTTAAAGGACAACAGATTACGTTCCCCGTAAAGCTTTTTAAATCGGAGCATATCCGAGAAATACTAAAAAAACAGTACGACGGAACAAACGCCAAAAAATTGGCAAGAACTTATGGTTATTCAGAACGCTGGATAAAAGAGTTATTAAAGAAAGGATGAAATTAAAATGGAAAAGATTAAAATTCCGTACGAACAGCTAGTTAAAATTGTTACAGATGAATTTATTGCGGGGGCAGATGATGCATATTTGCCGTCAGTTCAAAAAACAGCAAGAGGATGTAGATTTTTAGGTATTATATTTAAAAAGAGTCTTGTATCCGCAACAGGAAAATATAGATTAAATGTTAGCGGTGGACTATGGTTTATGTTTAAAACCCGAAAAAGAGTCTGGGTAGAAAATCTGGAAACAAACCAAATTTACAAACTGAATAAATGCAGTCATTGGAAGAAATTTTATAAAGCAGTTGAAACAGCTTGTAAAATGGAAAGAATAAACAGAAGCAGATAAAATATGCATATGAGGTAAAAAAATGATTTGTCCAAAATGCGAAAGTGAAAATTGTCACTTTGTCTCTCAAAGCAATACAACAAGCGGTAGTTTTTGCGATGGGTGCTGTGGTTTTATATTTCTTGGTCCAATAGGAATTTTGTGCGGTTTATGCGGCAAAGATACTGATGTAAAGGAATTTTGGGTGTGCGATAACTGTGGATGTAAATTTCAAAGAGGGCTGGAGCGATAAAGTGTGTTATGAATAAGATTAAAACGTGGGAAACACTTATGAAAATCGGTAATTTATGCGGATGTCATCAAAGAGCTGACAGAAGTTTTTTTATAGCAGGTTATCAGTTTCCGATATGCGCACGATGTACAGGAGTTTATTTAGGATATACAACCGCATTGATATTGTATCGCATATCTCATATTCCGATATGGTTATGTGCGTTATTTATGCTGATAATGTTTGTGGATTGGTTTTTGCAATACAAAAATATATGTCAATCAACAAATTTCAGACGGCTCATAACCGGGTTTTTGTGTGGATATGGGTTGTTGAACTTAGTAATTATATTTGTCGGAGGTGTTATTTATGAATAAAAATGAAGAGGTCAGAGATTCATATACAATGAAATTGTCGTTGTTGTGGGCGGTTTTAAGCATAGAATGGATTGGTGTAATTGATAATCTTCAACCAACATGGTCTTCGCTTCTTTCTCCGTTGTTATGCGTAGTTATAGTGGCTGTGATTGGATTTGGCATATTACAGTTTTTTGCAAAGAAATATGATATACTTTATCTTAAATGTCATTATGATGCAAGAAAAAAATCCGTTCAGAGTGGTTTTGGAATAGGAATAATAATTTACATAATAGGAATAGTTTTTATGTATTTGACAGGTCTTGGAGTGCCAATTGCTTATTCGAGCATCGCAATGGCATTAGGTCTGTTAAAAGCATATAAAACAGTAAAAATTGATGCAGAATAAAATAGGAGAAAATTATGAGGATATTTAAAGGATTTATTATAGTTGTACCGATAATTTACCCGGATTATATATAGGCAATTATGGTTCAGAATATTCTTTAAGTATGTATACATCTCCCGAAGATTCAGAGGTTGGCGTTTTGGAATACAACGGCAACAGATATACAGTATACTCATTTGACGGAAATCGCTATAAAGCAATAAATGGAAATACTGAGTATATACTATCGTTTAGTATTAATAATGGCATACCTGAAATGTATATATATGAAAATGGAACTTTGAAAGAAGAAGCATCAATGACAGAACATTATCGCTCATAATAAATCTCTTGCACGAAAAATAGCAAGAGATTTTTTCTCGAATATTTGAAATATATACAAAACAACACCCACAAGTAAATGTGGGTGTTGAAAAATAC
This sequence comes from uncultured Ruminococcus sp., assembly GCA_902760955.1. GTDB lineage: Bacteria > Bacillota > Clostridia > Monoglobales > Monoglobaceae > UMGS1820. The sequence goes on from CACWIG010000002.1 coordinate 70,160, forward strand.
AATTTGAGTTATCTCTTGCTGAACTGCGGCGCACGACGAGCTGCTTTGAGTCCGTACTTCTTTCTTTCCTTCATTCTCGGGTCACGAGTGAGGAAGCCTGCGCTCTTAAGTTCTGCTCTGTACTCTTCGTCAACTTCCAGGAGAGCTCTTGCGATACCGTGGCGGATAGCACCTGCCTGTCCTGTAAAACCGCCGCCCTGAACAGTTACGAGTACGTCAAACTTACCGATAGTCTTTGTAAGTTCCATAGGCTGTCTAACAACAACCTTTAATGTTTCAAGACCGAAATATTCATCAATATCTCTCTTATTGATAGTAATTTTGCCTGTGCCGGGTACTAATCTAACCCTGGCAACAGATTTCTTTCTTCTACCTGTTCCGTAATACTGTACGTTTGCCATTGTTCATCAGTCCCCTTTCTTATGCCTGTTCCCAAGCGATAGGTGCCTGGGCTTCGTGTTTGTGGTTAGCATCTTTGTAAATTCTGAGCTTCTTTAAAGCTTTTCTTCCGAGAGTGTTATGCGGAAGCATACCTGCAACAGCAAGTTCAACTGCCTTTTCAGGTCTTTTTTCCATAAGGTCTTTGTAAGACACTTCCTTCATATTACCGATGTAACCTGTGTGTCTGTACCACTTCTTCTGAAGAAGCTTGTTACCTGTAAGAACTGCATCCTTTGCGTTGATGATTATAACAAATTCACCGCAATCAACACCAGGTGTATACTGCGGACGGTGCTTTCCTCTGAGGATAGTAGCAGCAGTAGCAGCTACACGTCCGAGGGGCTTGCCGGCAGCATCAATGATGTACCATTTTTTCTCAATTTCATTGGCTTTAGCCATGTAAGTTGACATATTATTGCCTACCTCCTTATATATTTACCTAATCAATTTCATTCAAAAGGCGTCCAACACTTTAGGACGCCTTGCTATTATAATACTATTTTTCACTTTTGTCAAGCCTTTTTTGAAAAAAATTAATTTACTATTTATCAATCTCTTAAATTCGCTTATTTTCTCTCTTATGCTCACTTATACTCACTTTCAATTTTCATTTTTTATAAAAAAATTACTGAAATCCCGTTATAAGTCTTGCAATATCGTTCCAGGTCACAAACAACATAAGAGCAATTAAAAGAGCAAATCCGATTATATGAACCAATCCCTCTTTTTCAGGCGGAACAGGTTTTCTGAATATTAACTCAAACAGTGCAAATATAATTCTTCCTCCGTCAAGAGCAGGGATAGGCAGTAAATTCATAATTCCGATATTGACTGTCAGGAATGATGCAAAGAACAAAAAATTAAGCCAACCGCTCTGTGCCACTTCGTTCATTGCATAAACAACTCCCACAGGGCCTGACATATCGCTGACGCTCGCCTGTCCGCCAAACAGCATACCCAATGATACAAACACAAGTTTAACCATCCATACTGTCTGGAAAAAGCCTTCACGCAGTACAGATCCTACACTCAGCCTGCCCGAAGCAATATTAAAGCCGACAACATATGCCTTTGTTCCGTCCTCGTACTCAAGCTGCATAGGAACAAAGGTATCTTTCATTCTCTCGCCATCTCTTATATACTCAATAGTACATTCATCGCCGTTTGTATTTGAAAGTTCAAAGCTGATATCCTTTTGGATATGAATTACTGCATCATTAATTTTTACAATCCTGTCTCCCTTTTGCAAAAACTCCGCTGCAGATGCCTCGGGATTTACACTCTCAACCACCGTTGACGGCATCATTCCCGTTTGAAACGCAGATGCAAACACCACAGAGGTAACAATTATAAAGCCTAACAAAACATTCATCCCCGCTCCTGCGGCAAGTACAACTATTTTAGGTATGGGCTTTTTGGAACTGAAACACCCCTCTGTTTGCGTGTCTTCATCCTCGCCCTCCATTTTACAAAAACCGCCCATAGGAATAGCACGTATTGAATACAGAGTATTTTTGCCCTGCTTTTTAAAGATGGCAGGACCCATTCCTATTGCAAATTCAAGCACATTGACCCCAAATGCCTTTGCGGCAATAAAATGCCCGAGCTCGTGCACAAAAATTATTACTGAGAATATAATTACCGCACAAATTATTGTAACTATCATTTTAAAATCAGTTACCCCTTTCGATAGATTGTCTTACCTCTTTGTCAATCTCTGCAATTTGCTCTATTGACACGTTTTTCTCCGCTTTGTAACTATCCATTGTTTTCTCAACTATCTCCGCTATTTCCAAGAACTCAATCTCGTCACGCAGGAACTTTGCAACTGCGACCTCGTTTGCAGCATTCATAACTGTCGGCATAATACCGCCCATCTTTCCCGCCTTTTTTGCAAGGGCAAGACATCTGAAGGTATCTTCGTCAGGCTTTGCAAACGTCAGCTTTGCTATATCCGCAAACGAAACCCTGTCATCCTTTGACGGCAATCTGTCGGGATATGTAAACGCATACTGTATAGGATGCTTCATTGACGGCAGCGATAACTGTGCAATTACGCTCTTGTCACAAAACTCTACCATTGAGTGTATTATACTTTCACGCTGAACAACAACTTCTATATCATCTATATCCACATCAAACAGCCATCTTGCCTCAAGAACCTCTAAGCCTTTGTTCATAAGAGTTGCACTGTCTATGGTAATCTTTGCACCCATACTCCAATTTGGGTGTTTTAACGCCTGTTCCTTCTTCACGCCAACTAATTCATCTCTTGTTCTGCCGAAGAATGGTCCCCCCGATGCTGTCAGCAAAATTTTGCTTAATTCTTTGGGTTTGCCGCCGTGCAGACTTTGGAATATGGCACAATGCTCACTGTCGACAGGTAATAATCTTACACCTTTTTCGGCAATGGCATCCATAAACAGCTTCCCTGCGGTTACAAGTGTTTCTTTGTTAGCAAGAGCAATATCACAGCCTGCCTCTATGGCACAAATAGTCGGCACAAGTCCCGCAAATCCCACGATTGACGATAATACCATATCCGCTCCGCTCTCTGCTGCAATATGGCACAACCCCTCCTGTCCCGATAAAACCTTGCACTCGGTATCGGCGACAGCAATTCTTAATTTATCGGCGGAAGATTTATCAGAAACAGCCGCATATTCAGGTTTGTACTTTCTGATTTGTTCTTCTAATAGTGATATATTTGAGTTTCCCGATATAGCTACGACTTCAATATCCTTTATTCCTTTTAAGTCATCAACGACCTCAAGTGCCTGTGTGCCTATGGAGCCTGTTGAACCCAATACAGATACTTTCATTAAATATCAACCCTTTGTATTTTATTCCTATACATACTTGATTATTCTGATATTAATAACCAAGCATTCCTTCAAGAGATTCGTCATTCTCTATCCAATCCGAAACAGGATAAACTGTGTATTCCGTTTTTGTGTTGCGAACTATTACTTTTTCAATTCCCGCATTTATAACCAAACGCTTGCACATTGCACAACAACACGCATCTTTTACAAGTTCACCTGTTTTAACATCTCTGCCCACCAAATACAGAGTTGCACCCATTGTTTCGTTTCGCGGTGCTGAAATTATACAATTCGCCTCGGCGTGAACGCTTCTGCACAGCTCGTATCTTTCGCCTCTTGGAATATTGAGTTTCTCTCGCATACAAAATCCCAAGTCCGAACAATTTTTTCTACCTCTTGGCGCCCCTGCATATCCCGTAGAAACAATTTCATCATTCTTTACAATAATGGCACCGAATTTTCTCCGCAGACAAGTTCCTCTTTCGGTCACCGTGTCTGCAATATCCAAATAATAATTATTCTTATCTACTCTTTCCATTTTAATCTCCGTTCCGCCGTCTGTTTTCGGCTGATTTTTATTATACAATGCGGTTCTGACGCTCTCCGCTTAAAAATTTCTCAATATTACTGCCCATTATCTCAAGGCATCTGACTCTTGACTCATATGCACCCCAAGCGTTGTGAGGAGTCAAACATACATTGGGCATTTTCATTATCTTTGTATATGGATGGTCTTTTGGCATTGGCTCTGTAGTATACACATCTATACCTATTCCGCCAATTCTGCCCTGAGCAACAGCATCAGCCAATGCCGCCTCGTCCGCTACCGCTCCTCGTGCAACATTGATGAATATTGCATTGCTCTTCATCATATTAATTCTGTCGCGGTTTATTAAATTTCTTGTTTCATCTGTCAACGGCGTATGCACAGATATAATATCCGCCGTTGCACACAGGTTATCAATATCATAGAACTCATAATCCCCATCGGGTGTTCTCTTGTTGACTATAACTCTGCATCCCATAGCCTCCGCAACCCTTGCAACCTGCTTGCCGATATTTCCTGCACCTACAATTCCCCAAGTCTTTCCGTATATCTCGTTGTATACAGGGGTAAGTCGGTTTGCAATTCCGCTTATGGAATACTCTCCGCTTTTTACATATTCGGTGTACTCTGCCATTCTGTTAATCAGCATAAGTGCCATAGAAATTGTAAGCTGTGCCACACTCTGAGTTGAATACCCTTTTACATTACAGACCGCAACATTGTTTTCTCTGCACCATTTTAAATCAATATTATCATATCCTGTGGCAGATACACATATCAGCTTAAGGTTTTTTGCACCGCTTAAGTTACTGCCAAGCCTAATCTTGTTCACTATCAACACATCAGCATCTTTTACCGCCATTGGCACTTGGTCAAGTGTTGTTGTTTCCCTCATATCCACTTCACCGAATTTCCCGAATATTTCATATGCCTTCTCTTTGATATCACAACCAAGAGTCGCTGCATCCAATACTATTATCTTCATAAGCCACACCTCACATTTGTGCCATTACCAAATACTTATAACCTTTTCTTCAGGAATATACATTCCATCACCCTCTACAACTCCATACAATCTTTTAAATTCATCAAAGTTCGACAGAACTCTGTTTACTCTGATTTTGTTGGGAGAGTGGACGTCTGTTTTCAGCATCAGCTTTGTGTATTCATCAGTTGCTTTTATACGCCAGGTCTTTGCGTAGTTTTTAAACATCTTATCAAGCTTTATATGGTCATCGCCTATCAGACTGATGATACAAGTCATAGCGGCAATATCTGCAATATTTTCATTCAAAGTTATCTCTCCGTTGACATAGGAATGGTCTATCTTTGCCTCATTATATTCCTCAACCACCTTTTCACACAGCTTAGAAAAGGCTTGCTTGTCCGCATCTTTCCACCAATCCGATAGATTTCCATTTTCGTCAAACTGCGCCCCTGTTCTGTCAAAGGCGTGGCTTATCTCATGAGCGATAACCGCACCGATACCGCCGAGATTTTCCGCATACTCTGCACTTGCTTCAAAATACGGAGCCTGCAATATTCCTGCAGGAATAGTAATGCTGTTTGACAAAACATCATACATTGCATTTACTGTCTGAGGGTACATTCTCCATACATCCTTTGACGGAATAATATCCCCGTCAACCACCATTTTACATTCTTCTGCGTAAGCATTTGCATATGCCATACGATATTCCATCAAACTACCGCCATCCTCTATAGGACGCAGAACAATATTCCTTTTGCAATAATCCTCTATATTATCGGGATACGCCGCATATACCCTTATATTTTGCAGCTTTGTTATAATATTATTTCTTGTCTGAGGTGATATTCGTGTTGAGGCTCTGACAATTTTCTCATACTCTTGTATTATCTGCTTTGTCATATCCTCAATAAGTTTCTTTGCGGTTTCGGGGAAGTATTCCTTTATATACAAACTTCCAAGTTCCCAACCCAAAAGTTCCTGAACAATCCCTGTTGCATAATCTGAAGGAATTGCATCTATATCAGCACCATATAATTTGTTATAATACTTCTGATACGCTTCAAACATATCTGTTGACAAATACAGTGATGACGAGTCAAGTACAGATGCCTTAAGATATGCTTTTACGACATCAAGTTTGTCGTCTGTAATAATCTGATTTATATGCTTTGCAAGGTTTTCGTCATATACTATGTATTTCTTCGCCTTGCCAAAGCCTATTTTATTAAAGTATTCAATAATATTGAAATTGGTAAATATACCTTTTATTTTCTGTGCCTCATAGACAACATCTTGTTTTGATATATCCAACGCTATTGTTTCTGTACTCATCATCTCTGCAAGGTCTTTGCAAAGTTCTGCTGTATAATCAGCCATTTGTTCTGAATTTTCTTCGCCTGAAATTTCAAACAATTCTTCTATATATTCTTTGTATACCTTTATGTGCTTGTCCGCTCCGTCGCCTGTCATCAATGCCTTATCCATTCCCGTATAACAGCCTACAACAGCAGGAAGGCTCTTGCTTGAGCCATTGACATCTGTATCAAGGGAAACTTTTATTAATGTAGAAAATCCATTCTTCTCAAGTTCTGCCATAACATCAACTAAGTCAGAAGTCTTTTCCGTTGCATCAATTTTATCAAGTAATGGTCTTATTGGCTCTATACCAATCTTGTCCCTGTACCCCTGATTTGCCGCCGCAGAATAGACAGATATGATTTTGCATTCTATGGAATCATCATCAAATTCTTCACCATTATTATAATATCTTCTGTAGAGAGAAAATATAATATCTGTTATTCTTGAACTTACTGTTTGATTTAATCTGTCTATATCGGACTTGACCGAAACACCCTCCTCTAAAGTGGTGTTTTTGAGCCATACTGAATTTATATAGTCATAGTAATCACCTGCAGGTCCCATATATCTGACCACTCTGTCACATAATATATTTATCTGCTCATGAGTCAGGAAGTCACCTGCACCCAATGTTCCGTCACCATAGCCTCTTACAATACCTGCGGAGGCAAGCCTGTCCACCTGCTTTTCTGCCCATTTTGGCGTATCGGAAAATTTAACATCATACCACTCGGCAAGCTCCACATTGCTAAGTGCACGATTTAATATAGTCAACGCCTCTAAGCGTGTTATGTTAGCCTGGGGCTTTAATGTATTATCCTCGTACCCGCTCATCAATCCTGAATCCACAGCCGCCGCGACCTTTTCAAGATTTGCATAGGATATCTTTTCTTTATCAGAAAATTTGTTTAGTACCTTTGTGTCGATATTGAATTTTTCTATCCCGACAGCATCAACAAATTTTGCCGCCGCTTGCTCACGGGTTGCATACTCTGACTTAGCCTTATATTCGTTGTTTATATGTGTATATTCTTTGGCATAAGAAACAGGAGCCGACAGGCACAATAACATCATAATCGTTATAATAACAGATACGATGCGTTTCATACCAATCAACTCCCAACCCTATTTGTATTTTATCTTAGCTACATTATAATATACCACATTTTTATACACTATGCAAGGGTTTTATTAATCATAAAAACCAATCAGATTATCAAACAAGATAACCCAGGTTTCCAAATCAACTTTCCCCGTCTGTGGAAGTCCGAAAAATCTCTGTGCATCCATCACCGCAACAGTTGTTTCGTGACCATAAACGCCGTCAGGGTTTATAAGCGTTGGTATCTTATCCGTACTCCACAAATGCCGAAGTGCAGTTTGCAATTCATAAATATTCTGAAAATTGTCGTATATTGAAGTTTTCATTTTCCATCCTCCTATCTACTGTCCCGAATTTTCAGTTAAGGTATACCCCGGGTTTTGACCGAAGGACTTTTCCTCCCCCTGAGATAAATCTGAATACAGGCTTGCTATACTGTTCCAAACTGTCAAATCAACATATCCTCTTTCGGGCAAGCCGAACTCACGCTCATATGCAAGCACCGCATCCTGAGTTTCTTCACCAAAATATCCCGTTACCGCAACAGTGGGAATAGATGTATACGTTTTTGATATTAACGCCAAATATTTTTGCAGCTCCTCTACGTCCTCGCCACTTGAACCCAATATCAAAATATCCCCCGGATATGGTGAAATCCCCGAAATCTTAAACTCCTCGGGCAATGAGTCGTACTTAGACTTGTATGACGAATATAACGCGTTCCAGGTTGTTTCATCAATCACGCCCGTCTGCGGCAGTCCGACAGATTGCTGAAAAGCCGATACAGCATTTTTAGTTGCCTGCCCATATACTCCGTCCTGAGTCACCGCAGGTATGAAGTCATTGAATTGTGCTATAAAGCTCAGATAGTATTGCACAAGCTTTACGCCTGCCCCTGTGGAGCCCACATCAAGAGTATCCTGAAACTGATTGCTTACATTTGATGCACTTACCCCTTCGGAGTCCAACTCTGACAGCTTTTTCACACTTGAATATATATACACTATTTTATACCAGGTGGCTTTTCCTATAACGCCGTCTTGCGTCAAGTTAAATATCTCCTGAAACTTTTTGACAGCCGCCTCGGTCTGCACATCAAAGATGCCGTCGGGATATGCTATCTTCGGGATGGCGGGATAATTTTTTGAAATTCTGTTAAGGGAAATCTGTATTCTTTTTACCTCAGGACCTATGGTGCCTATCCTGAGAGGTGTTCCGGGATAACTTTCTGTTCTGCCCGTAATGGGTGCGTCCTCTACTATGGAAACATCACCATAGTAGCTTGACAGTATTCTGTAAGGTGTATAACCCTCATTGGCAAGGGAAACCGAACCCCATTGGGACAGACCGCCAGGGCATTGTGATGTAGTTCCGTTGCAATACCTGGCATAAAGCGGTGTCAAGTCATCCCCTCGGACTATATAATCATTGAAAATTTCGTCCGCTATCATACTTATATTCTCAAATATATCTCTTCCGTATACAAACGCCTGGTCGTACTGTGTTGTATTGGTAATATCAAAATCATAGCCTCTTACTCGATAATACTCGGTGAATATGCGATTTAACGCAAAGCTTATCTGTGCATACATATTTGCCCTGATTGCACTTTCGGGCCAGGTCGGATAAATCTCGCTTGATGCAACATTCTTTATGTAATCTATAAACGGAACAGTTACATTCCCTGCACTTGTATCATCAGGCGCCCCTAAATGCACAACAATATTTTCAGGAATAGAAAATACAACTGCCAACTTAATTCCCCCTTTTACTGCTGACTGCCTGAACCTGCGACAGGTTCAGGTCTTTCTCTAATTACCAAAACATCTCCTACCCTTGCTCCCTCATTGCCGTTTAATATACTTTCACCGACATTTCCCATCTGTGCCTCCTCGTTAGCTATCAATCTGTCATTCTCAAGTGAATTTTCCCCTAAGGGCTCAAGTGACACAGGCTGAATTGACTCTATTTTGTCAAAAACAGCAACATTTAAAAACTCCTCAGTGAAATATCCGTCTTTTTCAACTCTGACATTATATGTACTGTATGTAATCAAGTTTCCAGGTGATTGTGAGTTAGCCGCAAGCGGAGCACATAATTCCACGCTTTTTGTTCTGCCGCTGTTATCGGTAAGCTGTTCACTTATAACATTGCCGTTGCTGTCCGAAATTGTTACCTTTGCATCACTGATTGGCAGAGCCTCACTCGCCGTACTGACCTGCACTATAAGCCTTCCCTTTCCGCCGTCACAGCTGTTATTCTCTACAACCTCTGCCGCCGTTGTTACGGCTTTCTCCGAAAACCCACTATCCTGCCCTCGCATCAATCTGTCTAAGGCGGCATTAAATTCTTTATAATCTATACATCTGCTGTTCATTTATATCAAACCTCCCACTATGTATTTATATGCACCTGAATAATAGTTGTGAATAATTATGTATTGACAAATTGAGCGAAATGTCGTATTATTATTTAGTAAATTTAATAGTCATCAGATATATGCCCCCGTAGTAAAGAGGATATTACAAGCCCCTCCTAAGGGTTAGTCATCGGTTCGATTCCGGTCGGGGGTGCCAAAAATCGACAAGGCTCGCAAGAGACTTGTCGGTTTTACTTATTCACTATTACCTATTTCACTATTCACTAAAGATTTGTCGATTTTTGGCAAGTAATAAATAATAAGTAATAGTGAAGAAGTGAGGTGCAAACTCGCTTTAGCGAGTTTGTTTTGAATAGGAGAATGTTGTTATGGATAGTCCATTGCTCGTAAAATCAAAACAATTTGCATTAGATATAATTAAAATATGTAACAAAATTAAAAGTGAAAAAAGGGAAGTATCTTCAATAAACACAGCGAAAACTAATAAGTAAGGTCGGATATCTAATTTGTTCGTCTTTTCCACAGTAATCGAATGATTCAGATGCCATTCTAACGTATAATGTTTCGGTTGATTTTTGGACGACGAGGTGATTTGCGTGAAAAGTAAAAAGAAGATAATGATAATTTCATTTGTTGTTGCCGCTATTATAGTAATTTTAATTATTTTTAATTTTGTTCTGCAAATAGCTGATAAGGTAATATTTGATTTGGCTACAAAAAATGATACGTCGGAGCAAAAGGCAGAAGAAAAGGCAAGGCAAGAAGATAATTCGCTTTTTGGAAGAATATTTTGGAATTTAATTGATTTACAGTTTGAAAAAGAAGAGGCTGAGCGAGAAAAAAGAACAGAGACAGGGTTGCCTGTTCGCGGAAAAGACACGGAGTTAATCTGGCAGGATAAATATGATATTTGCAAATCGTCAGACACAAGGCTATTGATGATTTACATAGATGGTGACACCCAAGTGGTGTTGGATAAAGTAAGGGATTTTGATATTGATAAAAAAACTTTATATGTGCTTTCTGATGATGGTTATGCAGTGATAGATAATAAAAACAATTGTCGTGTTTTTATTTCCACACCGAAAGAGGAGCTTGAGTACTCAACGCAGCGCTATGGTTCTATAGACGATGAACATATTAGATATCTATCATCATACGAAGAATTCTCAGAAAGTGAGAGAGAAATTCTTGAAAGATTAGGCAAATAATTATTTAAACAATGTGGCATCTAAATTTCCAAAAATAAACGACAGCTTCATAAATCGAAAGCTGTCGTTTATTTTTATTTATATTTTATCGGAAGATTTTTGCTTAAACATCTCCATATTATCTGTCGCCAATATGGCATACTATGACATTCTTTTTTGTATTAGACTAAAATAAAAATACAAAAAGGAGAATTGAAAAATGTCAAAAGAAAACAAAAATGACGGACAAAATCGATGCAGAAGATGCGACCGACCACTAAAGGATCCAAACGATATTTACGGCTGGCGTTGTGCACTTATTGTAGGACTTGATAGATATAAACAGATAGTTTCGTCTCTTGACGAAAACCCATTGAAGATGTATAATCGTTATATAGTAGATTATTTATATAAGGATAGCCAAACCCCTGTAAATAATGTTGCTACAGCAAGCTATAACGATCAAGAACCTGCAAATCAAGGAACAGCGAATATTTTAAGCACTGGATATGATTCAGATGGTGTATGGCACGATTGGGATGCAGAAAGATATGGAACAGATTCACCTGAATATAAAATGCTTACAGGGTTAAACACAGCATATGAGCGAGCAAATACCTATGGGCATTGGCAAGGCGACAAGGAACGAATTGCACATTTGGCAGCCACATTGAGAGTGACTGATACGAGGGTTACAGATGTCATTCTGCTTAATAATTCTGAGGGAGCAGTGGGATTCGGGCACAATGCTTTATTGCTTATGAATCCGCACGGACAAGGATTTTTGTTCAGTTACTATGGCCCTGAAAATTATCCATGGGATGATACCGGAGAAATGAGATTTTCTGTTTTATCTGCAGATGAGGTAAACGAAATTAAGGATAGAAGCGGAGAAGTAAAAGAAGCAGTAACCATATACGGAGATAGACGTTGGGAAAATGGCAAAGCTGCATATGACAGATTTGTATGGTGCGATGTACCGAATATGGAAGCAGGAAAGGATATGCTTCAGTATGCTGTGGATATTTTTGTAAATCCAGGTGACTATAATTTGTTTGGACAACAATGCGACGATGTTGCTTCAAAGATTTTATCTGCTGGAGGAATAGGATATGAAAACAAACTACTTCCTAATAGTTCTTATGAATTGTATAAGCAAAATAAAACTTATTGGATGAACGAAACTGGTATAAGTCGGGGTGTTGAGTTATGATGAAAAAAATATTATTAATATCAGTTAATTTTATTGCTATACTTCCATTTATAGTTTTCTTTAGCTATGGTGCATATGTCGCTATATATATGGTTCCTGTCATCTTTATATTATCCTTGATAAACACCTTATTCTCACAAGGAATAAAAGAATTTTTAATTAAAAGTTTATTTCTTGGAATATCTAATATAGCAGGAATTTTAATTAATAGTTTACTATATTTTGTATTTATTTGTTATGATGGTGCGGGTGTAGGTGTTATGCTGATTGAAGTTTCTATTGCTTTCATATATATAGTAATACTTTCTATAATAGAATTAATAATTAAAAGTTTTATATTAAAACTTAGAAAAAAGTAAAGATATCTAACCTATTCTGCTCTTCCAAAAAATCCACACGCGATTAATGTGCGGATTTTTTACTGAATTGTTCTGCTTTACCAAAAATAAACGACAGCTTCATAAATCGAAAGCTGTCGTTTATTTTTATTTATATTTTATCGGAAGATTTTTGCTTATTACCTTATTCTTTCGCCGGCTTTGTAATTTTTAAGTATCTCCATATTATCTGTCGCCTTGCAGGTACCGAGTGCAACACACTCCTCAGCACCTTCGGCTATGATAACCTTTATACCTGTTTCAGTTTGTATACGTCTGCCTATGCCGTGCAAAAGAGAGCCTCCGCCTGTCAGAATAATTCCTCTGTTACTGATATCCCCCACAAGTTCAGGCGGTGTGTCCTCCAAAACATTCTTTATGGTGTCAACAATAACAGTTGCCGTTTCGCTCAATGCCTCATACATCTCGTCTGAGGTAATCTGTATTGTCTTTGGCAATCCTGACACAAGACTTCTGCCTCTGACATCCATAGCGAGAAGTTTGTCCCTCTTTAGTGTACAGCCAATCTTTATTTTAAGTTCCTCTGCGGTGCGTTCTCCTATAAGGATATTATACTTACGACGTATGTATTTTATTATTGCGTCGTCAAAGGTATCGCCTGCAACCTTGATTGACTCACTCTGCACAATTCCGCCAAGGGATATAACTGCAATATCACTTGTGCCTGCACCCAAGTCAACCACCATACTTCCGCAAGGCTGGGTAATGTCAATTCCTATACCTATTGCGGCAGCGAGGGGTTCTTCAATCAAATGAACTCTGCCTGCACCTGCCTGTGTTGCCGCATCAATTACAGCACGTTCCTCTACCTCTGTAATACCGCTGGGCACACAAATTACAACACGCGGCTTAAACAATCCTGCTAAAGTTCCGCTCTTGACCGCACGCTGAATAAAATATTTGAGCATTCTTTCCGTTACGGCATAGTCGGATATAACACCCTCTTTAAGAGGTCTGACCGCCACTATATTACCTGGAGTTCTGCCTAACATCTCTTGTGCTTCACGTCCCACCGCCAAAAGCCTGTTACTGTCCTTATCTATGGCGACGACAGACGGTTCATTGGCTATTATTCCCCGTCCCTTTACGCATATCAACACAGATGATGTGCCTAAATCTATTCCTATATCTTGTCCAAACATATTTTTCTCCTCTATTACACAAACAATTACAGTATATTTACCGAAATGTTACAAAACTGTTACAAAATATATAATACAACATTTTATCGGTTCTGTCAATATGAATTTTTAAAAATAGTTCTACTTCAACACAAGCTCAACAGGGCAATGGTCGGAACCAAATATCTCTTGATGGATTGAGGCGGAGTCAAGCTGAGGGACAAGAGCCTCTGATACAATAAAATAATCAATTCTCCATCCTGCATTTTTCTCTCTCGCCTTAAATCTGTATGACCACCAGGAGTATTCCCCCTCTGCCTCAGGATAAAAATATCTGAAGGTATCTACAAAACCGCTTTCCAAAAGCTCTGTCATTTTTGTTCTTTCTTCATCGGAAAAGCCTGCGTTTTTGCGGTTTGTTTTGGGGTTCTTTAAATCTATCTCATTGTGGGCAACATTTAAGTCGCCGCAAAGTATTACAGGCTTGTTCTTTTCAAGCCCTTTTAAATAATCTCTGAAATCGTCCTCCCACTCCATACGATAGTCAAGTCTTTTTAATCCGTCCTGAGCATTGGGAGTATAACACGTCACCACATAAAATTTTTCAAATTCGGCAGTTATAACTCTGCCCTCGGTATCGTGCTTTTTAATACCTATTCCGCAGGATACCGACAAAGGCTTTTCCTTAGAGAACAAAGCCGTACCCGAATATCCTGCCTTTTCGGCATAGTTCCAATATGCGTTATAGCCGTCAGGCAGATAGTCTATCTGGCCTTCTTTGAGTTTTATCTCCTGAAGGCAAAAAACATCAGCATCAAGACTTTTGAATATTTCATCAAAGCCTTTATCCATACACGCTCTTAATCCGTTAACATTCCAAGAAATCAATTTTTTCATATGTAAAACCTCTTTTTATATATTACAGATTATATTGTAACACATTTCTTACAGATTTACAACATATTCCACAGAACAAAATATGACATTAATTATTTATATCTGTCAATAACAATCCATATAATCCAAATCATACCAAGATATCCGAACAAAGAATATAATTCAGCAACAAGATTTGCAAATCCATAAAGTGAAAATGGAACAGCCGACAGACAAAGCACACCTGCAAACAGGACTCTCTGTCCAAAGCTTTTCATTTTGTCCGCAAAGTGCGACATAATTCCAAACCCGTAAGAAACGGCGGTAGTACAGATTGCCATAAACAAAACGGCGGTATATATGCGTTTGCAAGTCTTGCCGCACAACGCCGACAATTCAAGCATCGGCAATTCGCTGTCCCACAATATATCTATATTGATTTGCTGAACACACCAAACAACCATAATCATCAAACCAATTACAAAACCGCCGAGTATTGCGGCTTTTTTAATCTCTTTATTAGTTGCACCCTCTGCGAGAGGAACAAGAACCGAGCCTGCCGTTACCGTATTGTATGCACAATAGCACACAGCCGACAGCATTATTTGCTTTCCGCCCGACTCTGCAAATACCGAAACGTCATTGAAGATTACCGAGTAAAAAGAAACATAGAGTATTCCACAAATCATCAAAGGCACAAGTACCATATTCAGTGCCACAATGCCCTTGACATCAAAGCAGATAACACCAAAGCAAATCAAAGCCATAACAATTGCTCCCCAAATGCTTGAAAACGGCGATATCCTGTCAACCAACGCGCCGCTCCCTGCAAACATTACAAAAAGACCGCAAAACATATATATAAGTATGAAATTTTTTATTGCAGTCGCACATTTGCCTGCAACGCTGTCTATATACAAATCAAAGCTGTTAATTTTATTCTCTGACGCCTTGGCGAGTATTATGTAGGCAATAGCCATAAACATAAGTGCCGAAATAAGCACGCCGAAAAACTTGCCGTTTGAGGGAAAATTGAAGTACTCCAGCACCTCTCGGCCTGATGCAAAACCTGCGCCTATTATTAAACCCACATATACAGATGCAATTTTTATGACTTTTTTCAAGCAAACCACCCCTATCTATATAAAATATATAGGTATATCCGCCGTAATATGTTTTAATATTACAACGTAGGTGTATTGCGGGACGATGTGGGCATCGTCCCCTACAAATGCGGCAGGAGCAAGCCCCTGCCCTACAATATGGAATACACATTAAATTCAAAATAATTTTTTCATTGCAGTTGGGCTTTTCGGGACG
>CACWIG010000003.1 GCA_902760955.1 uncultured Ruminococcus sp.
AAACTGCTTGGTGCCGATGTGGTGCCTGTTACAACGGGTACAGCAACTCTTAAAGATGCGGTGTCAGAGGCTATGCGTGAGTGGACAAAGCGTATTGATGACACTCACTATTGCCTTGGCTCTGTTATGGGACCGCACCCATTCCCGACAATTGTCCGTGATTTTCAGGCGGTGATTTCAAGGGAAACAAAGGCACAGATTTTAGAAAAGGAAGGACGTTTGCCTGATACAGTGATTGCCTGTGTGGGCGGAGGCTCAAATGCAATCGGCAGTTTTTATCATTTTATTCCCGATGCGTCGGTAAAGCTCATAGGCTGTGAGGCGGCAGGCAGAGGAATAGACACCTTTGAAACAGCCGCAACGGTCAATACAGGCAAATTGGGAATATTCCACGGAATGAAGTCCTACTTCTGTCAGGACGAGTATGGTCAGATAGCACCTGTTTATTCCATATCGGCAGGACTTGACTATCCCGGTGTCGGACCCGAACACGCCAACCTTCACGATATTGGCAGAGCGGAGTATGTTCCCGTAACAGACGAAGAAGCGGTTTGTGCTTTTGAATATCTATCCAGGGTTGAGGGTATTATACCTGCGATAGAGTCTGCTCACGCGGTGGCACACGCGATTAAAATTGCACCAACAATGGATAAAGATAAAATAATAGTAATTACGATTTCGGGACGCGGAGACAAGGACTGTGCCCAGATTGCAAGATACAGGGGGGTAGATATCTATGAGTAGAATAAAATCAGCATTTGAAAACGGCAAGGCGTTTATTCCGTTTATAACCTGCGGAGATCCTGACCTTGAAACAACAGAAAAGGCAGTCCGTGCTGCTGCGGAAAACGGAGCCGATTTGATAGAGTTGGGAATTCCGTTTTCAGACCCGACGGCAGAAGGCCCTGTTATTCAAGGTGCGAATTTCAGAGCCTTGGCAAACGGTACAACAACGGATAAGATTTTTGATATGGTAAAAAACATTCGCAAGGATATTAATGTTCCTATGGTTTTTATGACTTATGCAAATGTGGTATTTTCCTACGGAGCGGAGAAGTTTATTTCAATATGCAATCAGATTGGTATTGACGGACTTATTTTACCTGATTTGCCCTTTGAAGAAAAAGACGAATTTTTACCAATATGCCGTAAATATGATGTAGACTTGATTTCACTTGTTGCACCTACATCAGCCAACCGCATTGAAATGATTAGCCGCCAGGCAGAAGGGTTTATTTACATAGTTTCAAGCCTTGGTGTAACAGGGACAAGAAGCGAAATATCAACGGACTTAGAAACGCTTGTATCTATGGTGCGTAAGAATACTGATGTTCCGTGTGCCATTGGGTTTGGAATATCAACACCTGAGCAAGCGAAAAAAATGGCAGACATAGCAGACGGGGCAATTGTCGGCTCGGCAGTTGTTAAAATAATTGAAGAATACGGCAGAGATGCCGCAAAACACGTAGGTGAATTTGTGAAGAGTATGAAGCAAGCCATATCCTAAGGGTGAAAGTACAAATCCGAACCTGCCAAAAACAATTAATTTAGGCATCTTTCGGCTTGTCGTCTTTGATAGGCGTCAGCCTATCTGCATCCTCCGCAGCCTATCTGCATCCTCCGCACCAAAATCTGCTCAAAATTACTATGTTTTTGGTCGGAGAATTTTGAAAGAGGAAATTTATGATTTATCAAGGCAAAAGCGGAGGTAATCCTGACGGATTGCCGAGCATTTTAACGCAGATAAAACGTAAATTTCCTCTTTCAAAATCACGGTTCGGGTTTATACTATCACCCTAATTGCCTGTGACAGCTGTGAATAAGGTAAAGCGATGATTTTGGTTTGAGTAATTGCCTAAAGCTCATATGTAGGGGACGGCGTCCCCGACGTCCCGTAAAATCGTACTGCAATAATTTTTTAATTGATGGGAAAACGAAATGGCGGCAGGAGCAAGCACCTGCCCTACAAAAATCGAAATAATTTTTTGAATTATTTGCCCAAAGCCCATACAGTCGCCAAGCCCGACTGATATGTGAAAAATTATTTCGGATTTTATGCATCATTGTACCTGGTAGGGCAGGGGCTTGCTCCTGCCTAATTTGTAGGGGACGGCGTCCTCGACGTCCCGTAAAACCGTACTGCAATAATTTTTTCATTGCAGTACGGCTGTGTTAATTGCACAACATTATGTACGATAGTGCAAAAAATATTGAATATATGACAAGGCTGTAACTTGAAAAGTATGTTGCAATGTGATAAAATACTAAAATGAATTTTATATAGAGGGGGAAGTGTGATGAGCGTAGATTTTAACGCTGTCCTTTCAAAGTTTAGTATTGAGTCTAAAATAAGTGATTACGGCAATGGTCATATAAATGATACATATTGTACCGAAACACCTAAATATATTTTGCAGAGAATAAATACGGATATATTTAAAAATCCTTATGAATTAATGGAAAATATAGAAAATGTTACTCAGTTTATTCGCAAGAAGGTGGAAGAGCGAGGCGGAGATCCCGACAGAGAAACCTTGACCATTATGAAGACCGTTTCAGGCGATAATTACTATAAATTGGACGACAACAACTTCTTCAGGGTATACAAATTTATAAGTGATACAAAAACAGTTGAGAATGATAAGACCTACGACGATTTATATAATGCAGGGATAGGCTTTGGCAGATTTCAGAGAATGCTTGATGATTTTCCCGTTGATGTATTGCACGAAACCATTGTGGACTTTCACAATACTCCCAAAAGGGTTGAGAACTTGAAAAAGGCGATTGCCGAAGACAAAATGGGACGTGTAAAGGAAGTGAAAGCAGATATAGATTTTGCACTTGAATGTGCAGAGTTTGCGGATGTTGTTACAAACGGAATTGCAAGCGGTGATATTCCTGTCAGGGTAACTCATAATGATACTAAAATAAACAATATACTATTTGATGCCAATACAGGTGAGGCTGTTGCTGTAATTGATTTGGATACAGTTATGCAGGGCAGTGCATTGTACGATTTTGGCGATGCATTGAGGATGGGTGCATCAACAGCGGCAGAAGATGAGGTTAATCTGGATATTGTCAATTTTGATATTGAGGCATTTGAGGCATTTGCAAAAGGTTTTTTAGCAGAGACCAAAGATGTATTGACAAAAACAGAAATTGAGCTTTTGCCCTTTTCCGTTAAGCTGTTGACCTATGAATGCGGAATAAGATTTTTGACAGACTACTTAGAGGGTGACACATATTTTAAAATACACAGACCTTCACACAATATTGACAGAGCAAGAAATCAGTTCAGGCTTGTAAGGGAAATGGCTGACAATGAAGCTCGTATGAGTGATGTAATTAGAGAAATATGCAAATAATAAAAAGAGGCTGTTTAAAAAGTTTAACATAGCGGTATGTCAGAAACCGCCAATACCTACATTTTATATCATATTTAAATATGATACATAATATGTTGTAGGGGACGGCGTCCTCGACGTCCCGAAAATTACTTTTTTAACAGCCTCTTTTTTGGTGCTTGTTATTTTGCCTCTTTTGCAAACTCGCCCGATAAGTTAAAGGCGTGGTTCATAGGACCGCTGCCCTTGCCTAAATCAAGCATAGCATTGAGTGCACCCGATATGTATGCCTTAGCGCCTTTAACTGCGTCGCATATGTCAAAGCCCTTGGCAAGATTTGCGGCAATAGCACTTGAAAGTGTGCAACCCGTTCCGTGTGTGTTGGGATTGTCAATCCTATCGCCCTTAAACCAAATAAGATTTTGGTTAATATACAATAAGTCGTTTGCATCGTTTATACTGTGACCGCCCTTGCACAGAACAGCACAATTATATCTTTCGCCTATAAGTTTTGCGGCGGTTTCCATATCATTTATGTCTTTAATTTTTATTCCTGACAGAACTTCTGCCTCAGGTATGTTTGGTGTGATGAGTGTTGCAATGGGCAACAATTTAGTTTTCAGAGTTTCAATTGCGTTGTCATTTATAAGTTTTGCTCCGCTGGTTGCAATCATTACAGGGTCAACAACAATGTTTTTGGCAGACAGAGCGGATAGACTGTCGGCTATGGTTTCAATCAGCTCAGATGAGGCGACCATACCGATTTTTACAGCATCAGGACGTATGTCGCTGAATACTGCGTCGATTTGCTTTTTTAAAAAGTCTGCAGGAACCTCCATAATTCCAGAAACACCTGTTGTGTTTTGAGCAGTAAGTGCCGTTATGGCACTCATAGCATAAACGCCATTCATAGTCATAGTCTTTATATCTGCTTGAATACCTGCACCCCCGCAGGAGTCACTGCCTGCGATTGATAATGCTGTTTTCATTTTTATCACCTCTTGTTTTTTCGGAACGATGTGGGCATCGTTGATAATTAATAATGAATAGTGAATAATTTAGGATAATTTTCGCTCTTGAGCGAAAATTCACAACAATTATTAATTATTCAATATTCATTTTTCATTATATTTTGTAGGGCAGGGGCTTGCTCCTGCCGAATTTGTAGGGGACGGCGTCCCCGACGTCCCGAATCGCCTGTTTGAAAAAATATTTTGAATTGTGGTTGATTACTTTGAAGAAACACAATTCCAAAAAGAATTAAAGTCTGTGTAATCCTCCATAAAATAGTCTGCGGTTGCAATAATTTCACTTCTGTCGTTTATACTTGTGGCATCAGATACGCCAACCGTAATAAAACCTGCAGACTTCGCCGACTTAACTGCGAATATAACATCTTCAATCACAACTGTTTGATTTGGTGATGTATTCATATAATCGGCCACCTGATGATATATATATGATTCCCGTTTGTTGGTGTTAAATTCTTTGCAAGAGAATATCCGCTTAAAGTATTTGTAAATATCAAGCCTTGTAAAAGCTGATTTTAAAAGCTCAATATCAGATGAGGTTGCAACGCACATAGGAATTTGACGTTGGTGCAGTTCCTCTAAAAATTCTTTTACTCCTTTTTTAAGCTTTACATCTTCTTTGTAAAACTGCGAAATAATTGCAAACATACCATCTTCAATTTCGCTTTTTGAAAAGCTTAGATTATAATGATTTTTAATATGTTCACAGCCCTCTTGCATAGATAAATGAAATAACTCTTTTGCAAGAGTAGGTTCTGCCTCAATGTTCAGACTTTTCAAATACCGAACGCCGACCTCCTGCCAAATACCCATAGAGTCTATCAGTGTCCCATCAGCATCAAAAATTATTCCTTTAATCATAAATGTCTACCGCCTTTTCGGATTGGTGCCAAATTTATCTTATATCATTTATATACACGTCAAAAACAGAGTCACCGACAATCAGACTAAAGCTTGAGCCTTTCAGATATACAGTGTCCCGAACCGATATGCCGTGGTCATTTTTTATGCCCTCAACAGACAGAGTTATTATTCCCTTGGACTTGTCAGAAGTTTCATCAATCGGTTGAATTTCGGAACTTACAACCTTGCCAAGCTCTGTGCCTGAGGTACCATCTATACATTCGCTGTCGGGCGATACACCATATAACAAATCATTCGGTGCCTCGTTACATACACATACTACCTCAAATTTTTTAACGTCATTGTTACTGCCTTGAACTATTTTATATACCAATGCTATCAGACTTAGTATAACCAAGGCTATTATAATTAAATCTATTAAGTTAAACTTCCATATAATTTTTTTATCCATAATTATCTCCTATCTTTTTTATATTATAAACTATATTGTTTTTTATTACAAGTGTATTTTATTGTTTAATTTTATAATCTGCTGTCAATTTATATTATATATGGTAGGCACAAATGTGTATATGTCATAATTTGTATATGGAAATATTTTGCATTTATACCATATATTGTGATAAAATATAGATAAAGATACAATAACATATGAAAAAACATCATAGGGATAAAATATAAGGAGGAAAATAAAATGTTGTTAGATTACAAAGGAGAAACTGAAATCAGAGAGATAGAGAGGCGAAATCCTGTTGCGGAAATGGCGGTGGCAAGCCGAAACTTTACAAAGTGCGGAGATGTAAGAACCATACCCATTAAAAATATTGCCCCCAATCCAAATCAGCCCCGAAGGGAATTTGATAAGGCGGCACTTCAGGACTTGGCGATATCTATTATGGAGTATGGGTTGATGCAGCCGATAACAGTAAGGCAGACAGGACCCTTTGATTATGAGCTTATTGCAGGGGAGAGAAGATTGACCGCGTGCAAAAGTCTTGGTATGACTTATATTCCTGCCATAGTTATGAAGGCCGATGATACAGATAGTGCAATTCTCGCTCTTGTGGAGAACATACAAAGAGAGAATTTGAATTACATAGAGGAGGCAGAGGCTTACTGTACACTGATAGAAGAACACGGACTTACTCAGGAGGAGCTTGCCGACAAGCTGGGAAAAGGACAGTCCACCATTGCAAATAAAATAAGAATACTGAGGTTATCGCCTGAGATACGAAAGATTTTATCAGAGAACTCATTGACCGAGAGGCACGCAAGGGCTTTGCTTAAATTGCCCGAGGAAAGACAAAGGCTTAGAGTTTTAAAGATTATCACCGACAGGGGATTAAATGTTGCTAAAACAGAGGAGCTTATAGACAGGCTTTTAAGCAGTGATGAAATACCGAGGGTTGAGCCGAGAAATATGAAAGTCTTTAAGGACTTAAGAATATTTACCAATACAATTAAGCAGGCGGTTGATATGATGAAGAAGTCGGGAATTGCGGCAAAGGCTAAAAAGTGTGAAAACGATAAGTTTATTGAATACACTATAATAATACCTAAAAACACTGATGAAATGTAAAGGATTATAAATGTATATTATTTGTTAAAAAAGTTTGAAATTTTTTATTTTTGCTTGACATCGGGCAAATATTACCTTATGATAAATGAGGTAAGGTTTTTATCGCTAAAGTATCGGAGGTAATTATAGTGAGCAAGACAGTAATACCTGAGGGGTATAAATCATCACTTGAGATGTATGATACACAATCAGCCATAGAGTTCATAAAAAAGAATTTTGTTCAGCACTTTACACAGGCGTTGAACTTACGCAGAGTTACGGCACCGCTCTTTGTCACAACAGATAGTGGATTAAACGATAACTTAAACGGAGTTGAAAGACCTGTGTCCTTTGATATTCCTGATGCCAATGCTGATGCACAGGTTGTTCATTCCCTTGCAAAGTGGAAGAGAATGGCACTTAAAAAATATGATTTCAATATGGGCAAGGGCCTTTATACGGATATGAATGCAATCAGACGTGATGAAGAACTTGACAACGTCCATTCAATTTATGTTGACCAATGGGATTGGTGTAAGATTATATCAAGGGAACAGAGAAATGTTGACTTTTTAAAAGAAACAGTAAAGCAAATTGTGTTTGCCCTCTGTGACACTCTTGACGAGTTAAAGCGTTCTTACCCTGCGGTAAACGTCAATATAAACAGAAATATAAAGTTCATAACCACTCAAGAGCTTGAGGATATGTATCCTGACAAAACACCTAAGGAAAGAGAAAATCTGATTACAGAGAAGTATAAGACAGTATTTATTATGCAGATAGGCGACTTGCTTGAGTCAGGTGAAAAGCACGACGGACGCGCTCCTGACTATGATGATTGGAAGTTAAACGGCGATATTTTTGTTTGGAATGATGTTTTAAATTCAGCATTTGAAATATCATCAATGGGAATAAGAGTAGACGAAGCCTCTCTTGCCGAACAGCTTAAAAAAGCAAACTGCGAAGAACGCAGAGAGCTACCATTCCATAAGGCGTTGCTAAAGGGCGAACTTCCTCTTACAATAGGCGGTGGAATAGGTCAATCCAGAGTATGTATGCTTCTTTTGGGAAAGGCACACATAGGCGAGGTTCAATGCTCAATCTGGGATGATGAAACAATCGAAATCTGTGAAAAAGCAGGGGTTGTTCTGCTTTAATTTTCAGGGGCGGAGTTATGGTGTGATAAATCAATTTAAGCCGTGCGACATCTGTCGCACCATAATGAATATTTAAGTGCGGTGATAAAATATGATACAAGTAGTAATAGTTTTAAATAAGGTTGAATGTCTTGATGAGATAATCAAGAAGTTTGTAGAAAATGATATTTCGGGCGGTACAATCATAGACAGCTATGGTATGGCAAGAAGTATCGGCAGAGAGGACGCGGAGATACCGCTGTTTTCTATGCTGAAATCTATGTTCGACTTTGATGATGCATCAAGCAAAATTATATTTATGATAGCCGAAGAGGCTCAGGTGAGAACAATATCCAAAATTGTAAATGAGGCAACAGGCGGATTGCAAAATCCCAATACGGGAATTATGTTCTGTACCCCTGTTGTTTACATAGAGGGATTGCGTAAGAATAAGCCTGAAACCGAGTAAAAAATTAAAACAAAATCAATTACGGGGCGGTGAAATCACCGTCCCGTAATTTGTCATAGTGTAAAATAAATCAGTCTTTATCGCATATGAATTTACCGTCTTTTACGGAAATTTTGATATTGTCACCTGATTTAACCTTGCCCTCAAGCATTTGTTCTGCAATCATATCCTCAACATCTGACTGGATAACACGTCTGATTGGACGCGCACCATAAACAGGGTCAAAGCCCTCTGATGCGATTTGTGCTATTGCATCATCTGTAAATTCGGCTGTGATATTATTGCTTGCAAGCCTGTCTTTAAGCTGTTTAAGCATCTTGACAGAGATTGACTTTATGTCCTCGTTGGTTAATTGATGGAAAACAATCAATTCATCAATACGATTTAAGAACTCAGGTCTGAATGCCTGCTTAACTTCGCTCATAACGTCTTCTTTGATTTGCTCGTAATCACGTTGGCCTTGTTCCTCGTCGCCTGCCGAGAAGCCGAGACTTTTGCGAACATCTGTGATTTTACGGGCACCGAGGTTTGAAGTCATTATTATCACAGTATTTCTGAAGTCAACACGTCTGCCCTGAGAGTCGGTCAAAATTCCGTCCTCTAATATCTGCAAAAGAATATTAAATACATCAGGATGTGCCTTCTCTATTTCGTCAAAGAGGACAACGGAGTATGGCTTTCTGCGTACCTTTTCGGTCAGTTGACCGCCCTCGTCATAGCCCACATATCCAGGGGGCGAACCCACAAGTCTTGATACTGTGTGCTTCTCCATATATTCGGACATATCAATTCTTATCATAGCGTCTTCGTCGCCGAACATAGCTTCTGCCAGAGCCTTTGAAAGCTCTGTCTTACCGACGCCTGTGGGACCTAAGAATATAAATGAACCGATAGGCCTTTTCGGGTCTTTAAGTCCTACTCTGCCGCGGCGGATTGCCTTTGAAACGGCTGATACTGCCTCACTTTGACCTACAACTCTTTCGTGGAGAATTTCCTCAAGTTTTAACAATCTTTCACTTTCGGTTTCCTCTATGGACTTTACGGGGATACCTGTCCACATTGAAATAATTTCCGCAATCTCGTTTTCGGTTACTACCGCCTCGTTAGAGCTGTTGTTCTTTTCCCAATCTTCTTTGGTTGAGTTCAGCTTGTCAACAAGGACCTTTTCGTCATCACGGAGCTTTGCTGCCTTTTCATAATCCTGGACAGTTATTGCGGCTTCTTTTTCCTTTTTGATATCGGCAATCTGATTTTCCAAATCTTTTACGTCAGGGGGAGCGGTAAGACTCTTAATCCTGATTCTTGATGCGGCTTCGTCTACCAAATCGATAGCCTTATCGGGTAAAAATCTGTCAGAGATATATCTTGTTGACAATTTTACAGCAGACTCTATTGCTTTGTCTGTGATTTTTACACGGTGGTGTGCCTCATACTTATCGCGTATACCGTGAAGTATCTGTATGCTCTCCTCCTCGGTTGGCTCGGAGAGGGTTATGGGTTGAAATCTTCTTTCAAGGGCAGCATCTTTTTCTACGTATTTTCTGTATTCTTCAAGGGTGGTAGCACCTATTACCTGAATTTCGCCTCTCGCAAGTGCAGGCTTTAAGATATTGGCGGCATCTATTGCACCCTCGGCGGCACCTGCACCAATGATGGTATGAAGTTCGTCAATAAACAGAATGATATTGCCTGCCTTATGGATTTCCTCCATAGCTTTTTTGAGCCTTTCCTCAAATTCGCCTCTGTACTTTGCGCCTGCAATCATAGACGACATATCAAGTGCAATAACCTTTTTGTTCTTCAGGATTTCAGGGACATTCCCCGAAACAATTTTTTGTGCAAGGCCTTCGGCAACAGCAGTTTTGCCCACACCAGGTTCACCGATAAGACAAGGATTGTTTTTGGTTCTCCTGCTCAATATCTGTACTACTCTTTCGATTGCCTCATCTCTGCCGATTACAGGGTCAAGTTTGTCCTCTTTTGCCATTTTAGTCAAATCTCTGCCGAACTTCATCAATGTGGGGACATTAGATGTTCCGTGACCGTGACCTTCGCCTGATGAACTCGGTGAAGTTTCCTGAGAGCCTTCGTTGAGAAGTCCTAAAATTTCGTTATACAGCTTTTGCGGTGATGTGCCAAGCTCTGCAAGAATTTTAACGGCAATGCTCTCACTTTCACGCAAAATGGCAATCAATAAATGTTCTGTACCAACGTAGTTGTGGCCTAAACGTCTTGCCTCAATATAGCTGTTTTGGATAACACGCTTTGTTCTCGGTGTGGCTTCGGGAGATATACCTGTTATGGGTTCGCCTGTGCCGATAAGTGCGTCGATTTTTTCTATTACTTGTTCGTCTGTTATATTATTTGCCTCTAATATTTTGCCGGCTACACCGTCTGTTTCGCGGATAAGTCCCACAAGAAGATGTTCTGTTCCCACATAGTTCTGACCCATTTCAAGAGCCGCCTCTGCGGCATTGTTTAATGCGATTTTTGCTTTTTCTGTAAGTCTGTCTTCAAACATAGTCATAACCTCCTTATGTTATGTTAATTTTTCAATATACATTCTTCATTACACATTGTAGGGCAGGGGCTTGCTCCTGCCGAATTCCACAATTTCCAAATTCAAAATAATTTTAATGAACGAATGCCCAACGCCCATACAGTTGCCAAGCCCAACTGCAATGAAAAAATTATTTTGAATTTCACCCTCCTTTACCGGTGAAACAAGGCACCCTCGTACCCCTGTAGGGCAGGGGCTTGCTCCTGCCGAATGTGTACGGAACGATGCCCCCAACGTAATTGTAGGGGCGATTCACGAATCGCCCGTTTGTAAGGGAGCAGTTGTGATATTTCGCCACCTACAATGCTACTGCTTGGGTGTCAGCAGAAGTTCCTTGATAATTTCTGCCCTTTTTAAATCTCTGTCCGTTGCATCTAACGTGTTATAGCTTTTTACAATATTTGCAGGGAGAATTGAGTATAAAGCGGTGCTTAGCATCTTGTAGTCTATTGTGTCTATTATACCAAGCTCAACTGCAAATCTGACATCAGAAAGTCTTGTCATTGCTTCGCTTGATGAAAGTATAACCGCGTTGGTGAGAACACCATAGGAACGCATCAATTTGTCTTTTAAGCGATAGCTTTCGGACTCATATATCCGTTTGCGGATTTCTCTCTCTTTTTCAATGACCTCGGATATGATTTGCTCAAATCTTTCTATAATGTTTTCCTCGGTTTCGCCAAGGGTTTCCTGATTAGAGATTTGATATATGTTTCCGCTTGCCTTTGAACCCTCTCCGAATATTCCTCTGACAGTCATACCAAGCTGACTCAATGAGTCGATAATGCTGTTTATGTTCCTTGTCATTGTAAGTGCAGGAAGGTGAACCATAACAGATGCGCGCATTCCTGTGCCAAGGTTTGTGGGACAACAGGTCAGATATCCAAACTGTCCGTCAAATGCAATGTCTGCATTTTTCTCAATCTCGTCATCCACTTGATTGGCAGAGTCAAAACACTTTCTTATGTTAAAGCCTGCCTCCATACACTGTATTCTCAGGTGGTCCTCCTCGTTTACAAGAACACATATGGAACTGTCATCATTGAGCAATAAACCTCTTTGTATGCTGTCGTCCATCATTTGCGGACTTATTAAGTGACATTCGGCAAGTGCCTGCTTTTCGTAGTCCTTCATTGGTTTTAAGTCAACAAATTTTAAATTCATTTTGCTGGCACCTGCAACGTCTTTACACTTTTGGATTACCTGTTCTTGCTGTTCCTTGTCGGCTTTGAGGGGAAAGGGTATTCCCTTAAAGTTTCTTGCAAGTCTGATACGGCTTGACAAAACAACGTCGCTGTCGTTTCCGCTTTCTGTATACCACATAGTTTACGCCTCCTTATTTGTGTCGGTTGATTTCAGCTCTTTGATTTCATCGCGAAGCTTTGCGGCGGTTTCAAAATCCTGTTTCAAAACAGCGGCGTTAAGCTCCGACTCCAAAGCGGAAATCTTCTTGTTTCGCATAACTTTCTCGCCGCCTCTGCCCGGGGCTTTGCCGATATGCTCAAAAGTGCCGTGTATCTGCTTGAACGGTCTTTTAATTCTATTTCTGAATACTGAATAACATTCCCCGCAACCGAGCTTACCTTTCTGCAAAAATTCTGAGTACGGCATATGGCATACAGGACAAATATCCGCTTCAAGCTCATTGCCGATTGTTTGCTGTTGCTTTGCGGCTGAGAACATTCCGGGGAGAAAGTCGCTTATACTAAAGTTCATACTGTGCTTCATTTCGCTGTATTCAGGTGACTCTGCGGCACACTCGGAACACAGATGATGCTCTTCTTTATAACCATTTACGATTTTTGTCATATGCGTTGTAGCTTCGTTTTTGTTACATTTTTCACATTTCATATATATCATCCTTTCTATATCTGTCTTTGATTTTGCTATGCAAGGGTTATCAGCATATTCTTTAATATGTTGGCTCTGAATAAGTCCTGCTCAGGCTGTTTAAGCGGTATCGATTTTTCTGACATAGCCGCTGTAATAAGCTTTGCCTCTTTTTGTGAAATTAAATCATAGTCAGCACAATTTCTGATAATTGCAACCGCATCGGTAAACGATAGGTATTTTCCAATTGAATTTACAACGTGCATAAGCCTATTGCCAGGGGTAGGAGTAACTCTTGTTATCTTTATATACCCGCCGCCGCCGCGTCTGCTTTCAACTATGTATCCTCTCTCGGGTGAAAACCGCGTCGATATAACATAGTTTATCTGTGACGGAACACAGCCAAAATGATTTGCAAGTTCGTTTCGCTTTAACTCAATCGCACCATCTTCTTCGGACATCATCTCCTTGATAAATTCTTCAATTATGTTACTGAGTCCCATTTCTTAATCACCCTCTTTATCTGATTTGTCAAACTTCAAATTTGACTTTGACTATCTTTGACCTTTGATTATATTATAGCACGCATTTTGCATTTGTCAATAGGTAATTTTAAAATTTTTAAAAAATTTTTGAGTTTGGGATAAGGTGAATTACACACCTGTCAAGTCAAAGGGGGGAGTGTACTCGGTGGCGGCACTGCTCTTTTCCTGGATATAAGCATTGGTAAAGCCTAAAGCATATGCACAATCTGTTACAGATTTATATTCAAAAGATGTTATTTTGCGGTTTATCTCAGGAAAGCCGTTTAAGTTGTTGTTTGGTGTAAACTGACTCATTAAACTCAGAATAAATTTATCAGTACCATAATTAGTTTTGAGATATTTAAGAATTTCAATTGAGTCCTTGCGGTGTGATGGCAAGACAAGATGGCGGACAATAACGCCTTTTTGCATTAATCCGTCTTTGTCGAATGTGGGATTTCCCGTCTGCCGTATCATTTCGGACAGAGCATTGACCGCAATGCTGAAATAATTGTCAGCAAGGCTGTATTTTTTGGCAAGGGCATTGTCCATATATTTAATGTCTGTCAGATATATGTCTATAAGACCGTCAAGGGTGTTAAGACTATCGGAAAGCTCGTAACCGCCACAGTTATACACAATGGGAATACCGATATGGTTCTTTATTTCAGACAGAACATTTTTTATCTGAGGCAGGTAGTGGGTAGGTGTAACAAGGTTTATGTTGTGGGCGCCCTTTTCTTTAAGCTCGTAACATATCTGGGCAAGCCTGTCTTCTGATATTTCGGCACCATTGTTCTGACAACGGCTGATTTCTATGTTCTGACAGTAAACACATTTCAAGTTACAACCGCAAAAGAATATTGTACCGCTGCCGTGACTTCCGCTTATGCACGGCTCTTCCCAATGGTGCAGTGCCGCACGTACAATGTGTATTTTGTTATCTACACCGCAAAAGCCTTTTGATGTTGAACGGTCAATATTGCATTTGCGAGGGCAGATTTTGCATTGATTATCCATAAATTGAATTTCACCAACTTATAATTTTTGTATAATAATATATTTTAACACATAAACTTTATCAGTTCAATATTATTTGAAGACTTAGCATATTTTTAGTATATTGAACGCCGTTATATTATTTAAATAATGTACTTGACAATTTTTATTTTAAGAGGTACAATTATAGAATACTAAATAATGGGTGGTTTGTAACCTAAATTAGAATACTTATGTAATAATCAAGGAGAGAAATATGAAAAAAACGCTTAAAGTGGTGCTTATAATCTTATTGGTTTTGCTGTTATTATGTATTTCGCTGTTTGTATGGCAAAGAAAAAACATTTCTGCCTTGTATGGTGCAGTTAAATATTCTCAAGAAGATATATCAACGTTAATTGCCGATAATGAAAAGATTGTTTCTGAGGCCCTTGAAGAATATCCTGAGTTTGAAATTCCTGACATTTCCGAGAGCGAAATGGAGGCTCTTGAAGAAGGAAAGATTACGCAAGATGATTTGGTTGAAATCGTATTGGGTAAAACCTCTTTGGAGGAGGCAATAGAGAAAAAGGAAGAAACAACAAAAGCTGAACCTGAACAAAACGCAGATAGTAAGGAAACTCAACCTCCTGCCAAAACATCTGAACAGACATCTGAGAAGACTTCCGAGCAGCCCTCTGAACAGACAACTCCCTCTAAAAGCGGTGATGAGGAGATTAGTGCGTTAATTGCAAAAATATATATATTGAAACAATCCTATGGCAACAAACTTGATGCACTTGTGCAGCAAACAAGGTCTGAGTATTGGGCAATGCCTAAGGAACAGAGAAAAGATATCTCAAAACAGAAGTTTGTTACAACAAAGGCAAGTCAGGCTTTGGCGTTGGAGAAAGAATGTGATGCTAAAGTAGAAGAGGTTATATCGGAACTTACAAGTGTGCTTAAAGCAAATAATAAAGACTTATCTTTGGTTGACTCTATAAGAAAAGCCTATGATAATGAGAAGCAGTTGAAAAAGTCATATTATATAAGCGAATATTTAGATTAAAAGAGTATTAGGGAAGGAAGATGGTTATGAAAAAAATTGGAAGACGCATTTTGTCATTAGTGTTGGTTGTGTGTATGATTGCACCGTCAATTATTGCTGTTGCGAAAGAAAGCAAGATTGAAAAATTTACGGATTTCCCCGACGATTGGTCTACACAGGCTGTTACTGCAGCAGTAAATAACGGCTTGTTGCACGGTTATGATGATAATACAATCCGTGCAGAAGGTCTTTTAACAAGAGCGGAAATGGCTACTGTTATTAACAATGCTTTTGGTGCTGTCATTAAAGCGGATATATCGGCATACAAGGACGTAAGCCCTGATGCCTGGTATTATGACGAAATTGCAAAAGGTGTTAATATGGGTACCTTTATCGGTGCAGGGGACGGATATATGTACCCTGACAATCCGATTACAAGGGAAGAAACCTTTGTGGTAATCGCAAGAGCCTTGGTGTTGTCCGACGAAGATACAACCTCACTTGATAAATTTACAGATAAGAGTTCAGTTTCTTCCTGGGCAATAAACGCAATTGCTGCCCTCGCCGCAAGAGGATATGTAAATGGTGATGAAGCTTCACGTGTGACCCCCAATAATAATATTACAAGAGCGGAGTTTGCAACTCTTATGGATAATATTGTTAAAAAGTATTATTCAGCAGAGGGTACATATACAGGAACAATAGACGGCTCTGTAATGATAAATGTGGGCGGAGTAACCCTTTCCAATATGGTTATTAATGGCGACCTTATTATCGGTGATGGTGTTCACACAGGCGAAATACGTTTAGAGAACGTTAAAATAAACGGACGAATTATCGTGAGAGGTGCTCAAAAACCAGGTAAGATATACATTATTAGATCCTCTGTCAGAGACGGAGTAGTCGTTAACAACGTAAATGGTACAGTTTATTTTGATAACTATCAGTCAGAGGTTATCTTTAAGAATATGTTAAGCAATACTCCTGCAGAATTTAAAAAGCCGAGTAGCGGAGGCGGTAGCAGTAGTAGCAGTAGTAGTAGCAGGAATAAATTGACAGTAACATTTGTGCTTGCTACTGATTTGAGCGGCAACCCCACAAATACTAAGGTTTATAAAGTATCCAAGGGCAAAACGCTTAAGGAACAAATGGGCGAAGATTTTGTAATGCCTACAGCTAATATAACATATACTCAAGACAGAGACTCAACAAATGAATACAGCCACGATGTTAGTCAAACAGGTTGGTTTAGCGAAGGAAGAAATGAGTATACAACAGATACAAAGATTGAGTCAGATGTTACTCTTTATCCTGGTTGGAAAGACTTTTCGGCAAAAGTTAAAACTGAAAGATTTAATGTTCAGGGATTTAATGGAATTGATATCAGTACATATTACGAACCAAACGGCAGAGTAATAGATGCTGCAACCGACTTGGTGTTTGCCAACAGAGGACGTGTGATAAAGAGCTTATCTCTGGCTGAGGATAAGGTCTTTGAAAGACCTGAAATTCAAAGATTTATCACACCTGATAAACAGATAAAAATGACTAATCTTGATATGTCCTTTAAGGATATATTTGGCAGTACGGCGAATTTCAAATCCTTATTCCAGACACAAATTGATGAGGCTATGAAAACAGTTCCTGAGTCTATGAGAGCCGATGTTGAAGCAAAAATTGACGAAGCCTTGGTACAGATTGCTGAAAAAAAGGTATGGAATCTCAGACAAAACAACACGATTGGTATAAATATGCCTTTGAGAGATATTTTCGGCGGTGCGGATAGTTTAAGGACTATGCTTAAGGACGCTACTGATGGGGCATTGGAATCCGTTCCTGATAGTATGAGAGATCAAATTCAGGACGAACTTGACAATGTTATTGAATTTATTGTAGCAAGTGAGCCGAATGAGAGTTTGGACAAAGACAAATATACTAATATTGAAGACCGTTTGGCATTAAATGAATTCTTTGGCGGTAAAGAT
The DNA here is from genome assembly GCA_902760955.1 of uncultured Ruminococcus sp. Classification (GTDB taxonomy): domain Bacteria; phylum Bacillota; class Clostridia; order Monoglobales; family Monoglobaceae; genus UMGS1820. The sequence continues at coordinate 17,334 of CACWIG010000003.1, forward strand.
GATTTTGCTGATATGCTAAAGACTGAAGCTGAAGGTGTTATAACATCAAATGTTCCTGCAAATATGCAAGATGATGTCAGGACAGCTCTTTATGAGGTTATAGATGACTTGGCTGGAAAAACAGTGTGGGATATTAATGCCACCTATGCAACAAAGGGTATTTCAACAAGCATTACTTTAAGTGAGTTGTTTGGCGGAGAAGCTGCTTTTGCTCAAATGATGAAGAAAGAGCTTGATGCGGCTATCGTAAATATTAATGATGAAGTACTTAAGGCTCAAATTAAAAATAATGTAGGAAGTGTAATAGATGTACTTGCCAATAAAACAGAATGGAGTTTGAATGATGTTGACGGTAAGACTACTATTAACATCAAAAAGTCTGTGCCTGAAATTTTGGGTGGCGTAGAAGCTATGCAGAGTCTTATCAAGGGCGAAATAAATGGCAAACTTGCAGATGTTCCTGAGGGTGTAAAGAATCACGTTACAACTCCTATTTATAGCGCTGTTGATACACTTGTCGGAAAGAACCAATGGCAAGTCGATGACCCTGAGGGTAAAACAGATGTTCAAATCGGCATCACATTAGATGATATATTCGGAGGCGATGGTGAATTTGCAGATGCCGTTAACGGTGCGATTGCAAACGATATAAGCGTCTTATCAGATGATAATAAGGCTGCAATAAATGGTGCAATAGATAATATTGCAGCTGCAGGTCACTGGTCAAAGAATAGTCCAGAAGGTAATGTGAACCTGAAATTTGAGATTTATCTTAGCGATGTTATTGGAAATGATAGGCTTGGGACGCTTGAAGGATTAGCTGTCGGTGACGATAATCGTGCCGTTATTGACGCAATTAGAAACGGAAGTGAATTTTCAGTTACAAATGAAAATAAAGATTTTGTACAAAATTATTTATTGACGGCAATCCAAAGTGCAACTGTTGAAGTAACAACCATTCCTGAGATTAATAAAGCAATACAAGAAGGATTTGTTAGCGAAACAGAAGTTGCAGCTAAAATCAATGCAGCTAAATTGGATTACGAGCGAACACTTCAAAGTGCTATTAACAATGCACAATTAGGCGATCCTGTAAAAACTGTAATCAGTGTACCCGAAAGGATTAACATAAGCGAGCGGTTCCTTAAAGGTATGGAAGTTGAAATTAGTGCCATAGTCTATGATGCTGATGTAAAACCTAAATTAGATAATTTGTTGGGAACAGACCTTATTGAAATGGTAGGGGCAAGCAACATAAAGACTGCGTTTGACTCAGCTAAAGTCAGCTATCTGCAAGATATTCAGTTAGCGATTGAGAATCCTGACAATAGTGTAGGTGACACTATTTCGATTGAAATAAAAGTTGATGTTACCAAACTTTTGCTTGAAGGTTTAAGTGCAAAAATTGAAGATTATAAGTATGATAGACTTAAGAAAGATGGCTATATACAGGAGGCGCTTATAGCTGTTGTTGGTGAAGAAACATTAAAAACAGCAGTTAATGGTGCAATTAGTGCATATAAGGATGCTATTGATGCTGCGCTTGAAAACAGTAGCCAAACATTAACCAATGAAATTTCAATTGATGTTGATGTTAATGTAAACAAAATCATTCTTGTGCAAATGGAAACAAAGATTTCTGACATATCGTTTGATGATGTAAAAGATTATGAGGCTATAAAGAACATATTGGATTCAGGTCTTATCGACAAAACTACACTTGAAGGTGCATTCAAAGATGCAAGAGATGCATATGCCGCTAAGGTGTCTGAGGTTGTTAATGGAACGCCAACTACTCTTGATAACGAGGTTGCACTTGAAGTAAAGGTTAATATGGTTGACCTTATCATAAAAGCTCTTGGTGATTGGCTTACAGATAAAACATATGATGATGTGAAAGACAAAATTAATGTTGATTCTTCAATTGAGGAAGCTCTTGGTGATAAGCTCGAAGAAGAAGTTAATAAAGCACTTGATGAATACCGTAAACGCATTAAAGATATCAATGACGGAAGAAGCACAAAATTTGACACTTCTTATACGTTGACCATAGATATAAATATTACTGAGCTTGTAATTAATGGTTTAATCGGAGAACTTGACCCTCTTACATATGCTGATATTAAAGATGATCTCGGAGAGGATATGGTTAAACTTTTAGGAGATGATTATCTCAGCGATCAGTTTGACATTGTTAAGAAAAATATGATTAAGGGAATTGAAGAAGCAATTGACCCTGAATCAGATAAAGGGTTAACAGGCGATATCTTCCGTTTAAAACTCGGACTTGATGTATATAGCTTGCTTTTGAAGCAAATAGATAAGCAAATTGGCAATATGAGTTATGGTTTAGTCAGCGATAAAATTCCTGAACAAATCAAGAAAGTGCTTGGCGAAGAAATTATCAAAGCTCAATACGACAAGGTAATTAATGATTTTGGAGCACGTGTAGATGATGCTGTTGCTGCTATAGAGCGTGGTGATGCTGAAGTTATTCTTGATTGTACGTTAAGGATATCTATTAATCTCATTGATGAAATTATAAAGCCATTATATGAAAGATATTTGGCAAAAGCAGAGGATAAGCTTGGCACGTATTATACAGAAAACGAATACCTTGTGGCTATTAAAGAACTCTTAACCCCTGACAATCTTCTTGATGTAGATGGAGTTGCTACCGATGAACTTTCGGGATACAAACTCAGGGATTATGATGATTACTATGATATCTTAGAAAAAGTAGTATTGTTAAGCGATAAAGCTATAACTCAATTCTCGACAGATGTATCGAGTGAAAAGAAAGAAGAACTTGTATCAACTTATGTAGATTTAAGTTATGATTATTATGACAGAATAGTTGAATTAGCAAGGACGGCTCTTACCTACATTGACAAAGTTGAAATAGATATTGACTCAGTTCTTCCAAGCAGAGAAGCAATGGAGGAGAAAAAGCAGAGCATCAAGGATAACGCAGTTCTGATTGTTAAAAATCCTGATTTGACAGCTAAGGAAGCGTTTGAAAAAGCATTTGAATATATTGATGTTATTGACGGACGTGACGGAATAGAAATAAGTGCGAATGCTACCTGGGGTAATTTTGTAATTACAATCAAAAAAGCTGAGGAAACAATAACAATCAAAAACAGAACGAGTATCCCTGAAATAGAATAGTAAACGAGTTAAGAAATGGGTGAAATAACTTCACCCATTTCTTAACTGAGATTAGCCCTCCTTGTATGTGTTATGCATCTGTAGGGGACGATGCCCACATTGTCCCGTTCATTGTTCCGCAAAACCGAAATAATTTTAATGAATAATTGCCCAAGGCCCATACGGTTGCCAAGCCCAACCGCAATGAAAAAATTATTTCGCTTTTATGCGGTTGCATAAATCGTATTTGTGTAGGGGACGATGCCCACATCGTCACGAAAAATAGATTTAGAAAGGACAAAATTATGAAAAGAATTTTAAGTATTTTACTTGCGGCAACATTAATTTTTACCGCTGTCGGAACTGCATTTGCAACCGAAGACGGCACTGAAACCAAAAATGAAATTGTTTTCTCTGATGTTAATGAGGATACTCCTGGTGCCGAAGCAATTAAAAAACTTGTAAATGCAGGAATTATTAATGGATATGGTGACGGAACATTCGGACCGAACAACTTTCTTACCAGAGCAGAACTTACAAAAATGGTAAATCTTGCTTATGGTTATACTGAGCCTGCAGACGAAAACTTTTGGGACGTTACCGAAAGTGATTGGTATTATGACCAGGTGCTTATTGCAAAAAAAGCAGGTTATATCGTAGGCTTTGAAGATGGTAGCTTTGGCGGAGAAAGACCGCTTACCAGAGAAGAAGTATGTGTTGTTATAAATCGCTGTGTTGAATTGATGCCGCTTGATACGGGAATTACAATAAGTGATGAAGTGTCTGATTGGGCAGTGGAAGCCGTAAACAAAGTAGTTTCTAACTTCCTTATGCCATTAGGTGAAAACAATACTTTCCGTGCTACCGAGAATATTACAAGAACAGAGCTTGCACAGGTTGTTTCATACTTTGTAAAAGAAGAAACACCTGAACCTGCTGACAAGCCTGATACCAGCGGCGGTAGTGGCAGTGGCGGTGGCGGCAGCAGCAGCGGCGGTAGCAGTGGTGGTAGCAGTGGTGGCAGCAGTGGTGGCAGCAGTGGTGGCAGCAGTGGCGGTGGCGGAGGTGGAGGTTCTACTCCATCTACAAAACCTGATAATAAAGAAGTGGTAACATATCTTAATAAAGTAGTTACTGAAGTTAACTCAATTAGTGGCTTAACAGGCACTGAAAAAACTGTCCTCAGTCCTGTTGTTGCTGGAATAAATAAGGCACTTGCCAAAGCTGATAAGGTTAAAATCACAACGGAATATGTTGAAGTGTTATGTAAAAATGAGATTAAGGAAGCAAAAGATGCATATTATAGTATGGATAAGGATCAACAAGACAGCTTTGTAAGCAAAATTGTTAACGATGTTGATACAGATACATTGCAGTTCTTAATTAATTTCTTTATGCCTGATGCGGATATTGATTTGGATTCGAAATAGAGATGAACTAACAATCTCTAAAATCCACAAAGATTGATGTGCAAATAGTGTAAAATAATCCTCCTTGGTGAAAATTATTGTTAAGATAATTTTTATCAGGGAGTTTTTTGTGTGATAATGTCAAAAAGGCTGTTAATAACTACGTCATTTTAACATATTTTTAAAGGATTAATTCTTGACATAGCTGAAGTTTTCCTATATACTTATATTAAGTATATATACCATTTGGAAGGAATGAATTTAAGTTGGCTGACAATAAGAAATTAGTAGAAGAAATCACACCTATGGGCGAGGATTTTGCCCGTTGGTATACCGATATAATTAAGAAAACACAGCTTTGTGAATATTCAAGTGTTCGCGGTTGTATGGTGATACAGCCATACGGCTATGCAATATGGGAGAATATTCAAAAGGGTCTTGATGCAAGATTTAAAAAGACGGGCGTAGAGAATGTGTATATGCCTATGTTTATTCCCGAAAGTCTGTTGCAGAGAGAGAAAGATCACGTAGAGGGTTTTGCTCCTGAGGTTGCGTGGGTTACTCACGGCGGAAATGATGAACTTCAGGAAAGACTGTGTGTAAGACCTACCTCTGAAACACTTTTCTGCGAACATTATTCAAATATAATTCGTTCATACCGCGATTTGCCTAAGCTGTATAATCAATGGTGCAGTGTTGTTCGCTGGGAAAAGACCACAAGACCTTTCCTCAGAAGTATGGAATTTTTATGGCAGGAGGGGCATACTGCTCACGCAACGGCTGAAGATGCACAGGAACGCACAATTCAGATGCTCAATGTATACGCTGACTTCTGCGAAAAGGAGCTTGCTATTCCTGTTATCAAAGGACAAAAGACGGAAAAAGAAAAGTTTGCAGGCGCAAACGAAACATATACAATAGAGAGTCTTATGCACGACGGCAAGGCTTTACAGTCAGGAACAAGCCATAACTTTGGCGATGGCTTTGCAAAAGCGTTTGGTATTCAATACTTAAATGACAACAATGAGCTTGCGTATGTTCATCAGACATCCTGGGGAATGTCAACACGTATTATTGGTGCAATCATTATGGTTCACGGCGATGATGCAGGACTTAAACTTCCGCCGAGAATTGCTCCTACTCAGGCTGTTATCGTTCCCATTGCACAGCATAAGGAGGGTGTTTTAGATGCCGCAGGCAAGCTGTATGAAAGACTTTCCGACAAGTTCCGTGTTAAACTTGACGACAGCGACAAGTCACCTGGCTGGAAGTTCAGCGAATATGAAATGAGAGGTGTTCCTGTTCGTATAGAATTGGGACCTAAGGATATTGAGAAAAATCAGGCTGTATTGGTCAGCAGATTTGACAGAAGCAAAACATTTGTTTCGCTTGATAATATCGAGGAGGAACTCAGTAATCTCCTTGATAAAATACAACAGCAGATGTATGATGCCGCTCTCCAGAACAGAGAGAGCAAGACAAGCAGTGCTGTTTCATATGATGAATTTAAGAGCATCATAGAGGAAAAGGGCGGTTTTGTCAAAGCTATGTGGTGCGGTGACGAGGAATGTGAAAATAAGATAAAAGAAGACACAACCGCTACCTCAAGATGTATACCTTTTGAGCAGGAAGAACTTTCCGACAAGTGTGTATGCTGTGGAAAGCCTGCTAAAAAGATGGTATATTGGGGTAAGGCATATTAATATTTGATTTAAAGTTATTTTGAAGGGAGTGCATATAAATGTGGTGGCAAAACTTTATTCATAGTGCAATAAATCAGTTGTCCTTGTTCAGAGTTAATGATATCATAGATATTGCACTCGTTTCTTATATAGTATATAAGGCTCTTAAGTTTATAAGAGATACACGTACAATTCAACTGTTAAAGGGAATTGTGCTTGTAATTGTAGTGACTCAGGTCAGCTATTTTGCAAAGCTCAACACTATGTACTATATTTTAAGCAACTTTTTGCAGATGGGTGTTATTGCGTTGTTGATTGTGTTTCAGCCTGAACTCAGACGTGTGCTTGAACACGTGGGTAGAACAACAGGGGAGAAGTTATTTGTATCTCATAACGAGTTCGGCGCAGAGGCATTGCAGGTGCTCAGAGAGGTTTCCAAGGCGGCACAGGCTATGTCTGATACGAGAACAGGAGCCTTAATAGTAATTGAAAATAAGGACAATATTGACAGCTTAATAAGTTCAGGGGTGGCTATATCCGCAAAGGTTTCAAGTCAGCTCCTTGAAAACATTTTTGTTCCCGATACGCCGTTGCACGATGGTGCCGCCGTTATCAGAAATCACAGGGTTGAGGTGGCAAGCTGTGTATTGCCTCTGTCGCAAAATCCAAAGATAAGCACATCTTACGGAACAAGACATCGCGCAGGCATTGGAATTTCAGAGGAGTCGGACGCAGTATCAGTTATTGTATCAGAGGAAACAGGTAAGATTTCTGTTGCTTACAAAGGCGATTTTACCACAGGATATAATGAGGATACTCTCAGAAAGAAGTTGATTGATTTAATCAGCATAAACGAAAATGACAGAGATGCAAAGGGCAAATTCAAAATGCCGAGTCTCTCTAAAAGGAGGCATAACTGATGAAAAAGTTTCTTGCATCTGACAATGCATTAAGAGCGATTTCGGTATTGATTGCCATTATAATATGGATGTATATTACCATAGTAATGAACCCGACAATTGAGGTTACAGTCAGAGATTTGCCCATTCAATTTGTCGGTCAGGAGGAGCTTGCTTCAAGAGGCCTTGCTGTTATAAGCGAGTCTGTGACAACTGTTAATGTTAAAATTAAGGGCAACAGAAAGAAGATGGGCAACAATGATATGAAGTCCATAATCGTCAGGGCTGATGAGTCCGTTATTACTTCAGAGGGAACACAATCTGTTCCGATTGAGGTTATTGTGCCTTTTGAAAGTCAAGGGATTAGCTCGCAGAGTCATTATTCGGTTGATGTTAAGGTTGAAGAACTCGTTGAAAAATCTTTGGACATTGAGGTAGACCGCAAAGGAACTCTTGCACAGGATTATGCGGCAGGAGATATTAAGGTTGAGCCTGAAAATGTTACTGTTAAAGGACCAAAATCTGCTGTTGAAAAAATAGGCAAGGCGGTAGTGACCCTCAACTTCAATGGTGAGGATGTGGATATAGATACAGAATTACCCATTGAATATCTCGGGGCAGACAATAAGGAGATTTCGTCATTAGATGCGATTTTAACACGTATAAGTTCATCTGCCAACAAGGCTAAAATACATTGCCCTGTTCTGAAAACAAGAAAGATTGATATAAAGGCGAACTTTGGTTATCAGACTTTGCCTGAAGATTTTTCATACAAGATAGAGCCTATGTCTGTATATGTTTACGGCGATAATCACAATGCCGCAAGCATTATGGAAATCCGCACAGAGGAAATACATTTAGATAAGCTCTTGGACAACCGAAAGGTTAAGGTAAAGCTGAATGTTCCGAATGACGTGAAGATTATCGATGATATATATGAGGTTGAAATATCTGTAGATGAAAATAAATAAAATCAGGTGAGATTGTTGCAGATAGTTATAAATAACATTAAATTACCGATTAAACATAACAACGATATGGTAATAACGGCCGCACGAGAAATTGTGCGGTCTAATTGCATTTCGGCAAAAAATTATAAGATATATAAGCAGTCCATTGATGCAAGACGAAAAAACAACATACACTATGTCTATTCGGTAACGGCAGAAACATCTGATAAAATAACCGAAAGTAAGGATATAGCCATATTAAAAGCGGTGTCAGACCTTGATGTTACTAAAAAGACTATAAAGGGCAGACCCGTTGTTGTAGGAATGGGTCCTTGCGGACTGTTTGCGGCTTATGTGCTTGCCTTGTCGGGCAATCCGCCGATTGTACTTGAAAGGGGCAAACCCGTAGCAGAGAGAGAAGAACTTGTGAACAAGTTTTGGAGAACGGGTGAACTTGACAAAAATTCAAATATTCAATTCGGCGAGGGCGGAGCAGGTACATTTTCGGACGGAAAATTGAATACAAGGATAAGTGACCCAAGACAGAGATTTGTGTTAAAAACCTTTACTGACTTTGGTGCACCTGAGGATATTATGTATAAGGCAAAGCCTCATATCGGCACAGATGAACTAAAAAAGGTTATTAAGAATATGCGAAACAAGCTGATTGAGCTTGGTTGTGATATTAGGTTTGACTCTTGTGTTACGGATATTATTATAGAGGACAACAGGATAAGCGGTGTAGAGGTAAATGGCGGAGAGGTTATTACCTGCAATGATTTGATTATGGCCATAGGCCACAGCAGCCGTGATACTTATGAAATTATTACAAGACACAGAGTTGCAGTTGAGCCAAAACCCTTTGCTGTGGGTGTGAGAATTGAACATTCACAGAAGTTTATAGACAGATTACAGTACGGCAGGATTGAAGGCTTGCCGCCTGCTGATTACCGCGTTGTATATAACGGAAAGGACAGAAGCTGTTATTCATTTTGTATGTGCCCGGGCGGAACTGTAGTAAATGCGTCAAGTGAGGACGGAATGTTGACAGTAAACGGAATGAGTGAACATCTGCGTGACGGAGAAAATGCCAACAGTGCGCTTGTTGTTTCGGTAAGGCCATCAGACTTTGAAAAAGGTCTGCTGGGCGGTGTTGAATTTCAAAGAAAGTACGAAAGGCTTGCCTTTAAGTTGGGCGGCGGTGACAATCGTGCACCTGTTCAGTTGGCGGAGGACTTCATCAAAGATATGCCGTCACATCAAATAAGAGATGTTGCCCCAAAAGTGACAAGCGGATATACACTTGCAGAACTCAAGAATTGTCTGCCGATATTTGTGTGTGATACCTTAAAAGAGGGATTGTGCGACTTTGAAAGGCGTATACACGGCTTTTCGACAGGCGGTGCTGTTCTTACGGGAATAGAGGCAAGAACGTCAGCACCTATCAGAATATTGAGAAACGAAAATTTACAGAGCATAAATGTTGCAGGGCTTTACCCGTCGGGTGAGGGGGCAGGCTACGCAGGCGGAATTGTGAGTGCGGCGGTTGACGGCATAAAATCTGCTCTTGCTGTATTAGCTATATGATTGACAAAAATACAAAAGTAGCATATAATTATATTTAGAATATTGTAATATTTTGATATATGATTTAATCATATGTTAAATTAAACAGTTCGGAGGAAATATAATTATGGGAAGATTATTTGGTACAGATGGAGTGAGAGGCATAGCAAATAAAGAACTGACACCTGAGCTTGCTTTTAAAATCGGGCAGGCGGGAGCCTATGTTTTAACTGAGAATACGGGAGAAAGACCAACAATTCTTGTGGGAAAGGATACGAGAATTTCGGGTGACATATTAGAATGTGCATTAACTGCAGGACTTTGCAGTGTTGGTGCAAAGGTTGTAAGTGCAGGGGTTATTCCGACGCCTGCTATTGCTTACCTTGTCAGAGAATGTGGATTTTCCGCAGGCGTTATTATTTCTGCGTCACACAATCCATACGAGCATAACGGCATTAAATATTTCAGCGGAAGCGGTTATAAGCTGAGCGATGAAATCGAGGCGAGAATAGAGGCAATTATTCTTGATGGTGCTGAAGAAGTTGAACTGCCGACTCACGATAAAATCGGATATTGCAGAACAGATAAAAGCCTTGTTGATAAGTACATAGACTTTTCGGTATCCACAACAGATATAAAGTTTGATGGACTTAAAATTGCCATAGATTGCGCAAACGGTGCATCAAGTGTTACGGCAAAGAATGCACTTGAAAGGTTGGGAGCAGAGGTTGTTGTAATAAATGATAAGCCAAACGGCATTAACATAAACGCAAATTGCGGTTCTACACATATTGAGGCATTGTCGGAGTTTGTCAAAAAATCTGATGCAGATGCAGGACTTGCCTTTGATGGTGATGCTGACAGAGTGTTGGCAGTTGACGAAAACGGTAATCTTGTAGACGGAGATAAGATAATGGCGATTTGTGCCCTTGATATGAAAAACAGAGGGTTATTGCCTGATAATACTGTTGTTGCAACTGTTATGAGTAATCTTGGATTCTTTAAAATGGGCGAAAAGTATGGCTTGAATATAAAGAAAACAAAGGTTGGCGACAGGTATGTTCTTGAAGAAATGCTCAAGTGCGGACATAAAATCGGCGGTGAGCAATCAGGTCACGTTATACTTATTGACCAAAACACAACAGGTGACGGTCTTGTAACAGGTATTACGCTTTTGTCTGTTATTGCAAGGAGCGGTGAAAGTTTGTCAAAGCTCGCATCTGTTATGGAAATTTATCCTCAGGTCCTTATAAATGCTACAGTTAAAAATGAGTATAAGAGCGAAGATAAGTATATGCAGTTTGAGGAAATCAAACAGAAGATAAATGAGTTAAATGAAGAGTTCAAGGACAGCGGCAGAGTTCTTATCCGCCCGTCAGGCACAGAGCCTCTTGTTCGTGTTATGATTGAGGGACAGGATATTGATTTGATAACTGAGCGTGCAAAGGAACTTGCAGATTTAATGGAAGAAAAGCTGGGTTAATAATATAATTCAGAATAAAACACATATAAAATACGCAAAATGAAAAGAGGAAAATTAATATGAAATTAGGAATAGTCGGTTTGCCGAATGTAGGAAAGAGCACATTGTTTAATGCTATAACACAGGCAGGAGCGGAGTCGGCAAACTATCCATTCTGCACAATAGAGCCTAATGTGGGAACGGTTATTGTTCCTGATTATCGCATAGATAAGCTTGTTGAGATGTACGAGCCTGATAAAACGACTTACGCTGTAATAGAATTTGTTGATATTGCAGGTCTTGTAAAAGGTGCCAGCAAGGGCGAGGGACTCGGAAACAAGTTTTTGTCTAATATTCGTGAGGTTGATGCCATAGTTCACGTTGTACGTGCGTTTGAGGACGACAACATAGTACACGTTGAAGGCAGTGTTGACCCCGTTCGTGATATAGAAACCATTAACTTAGAACTCATTATGTCTGACCTTGAGATTTTGGACAGACGTATTGACAAAACAAAGAAGGCATTAAAGGGCGGCGAAAAGAAGTTCCAAAAGGAGCTTGATTTTTTTGAGAGAGTACACAGCGTTTTGGAAAGCGGAAAATGTGCAAGAACAATGGATATATCCGAAGAAGAAATGGAAATGTTGAGCGATGTATCATTGCTTACATTAAAGCCTGTTATCTATGCGGCAAATGTTTCTGAAGATGACTATTCCGTACCAGAAGACGAAAACGAATATGTGTGCAAGATAAAAGAGTTTGCCAAGACCGAAAATTCAGAAGTTATGGTTATCTCTGCAAAAATCGAAGAGGAAATTTCAGCCCTTGAAAAGGACGAAAAGAAAGTCTTTTTAGAGGAACTTGGAGCATCAGAATCGGGTCTTGATAAGCTGATAAAGGCAAGCTATAAGTTGTTGGGATTAATCAGTTACCTTACCGCAGGCAAGCCTGAGGTAAGGGCGTGGACTATAAAAGAGGGAACTAAGGCGCCTCAGGCTGCGGGAAAAATTCATACAGACTTTGAACGCGGTTTTATCAGGGCAGAAGTTGTTGCCTTTGACGATTTAATGGAGTGCGGTTCTATGAATGCGGCAAAGGAAAAGGGACTTGTTCGCTCAGAGGGCAAGGAATATGTTATGAAAGACGGAGATATTGTTCTGTTCAGATTTAATGTATAAATATATATATAAAAAGTGAGGTTGTAAAAATGAATTTTTTAGAAAACGTAAAGGAAGTCGTTGCGGACACAGCGCAAACTGTTGCAAAAAAATCAGGAGAGCTTGTTGATAAGACTAAGACATCTTATGCGATTTATGACTTGAATAATGATATCAAAAAGCTTTACAACGAGATTGGCAGACTCACATATCTTTCAATTGAGGAAGAAGAGGACCATACGGACAGCATCAAAATGAAGTGTGATATCATAAAGTCAAAGCTTGCGAGAATAGAAACCCTTAAGACACAGACTAACTTTGGCGGTTTTAAATGCCCTGTTTGCGGAAAGCCGTCAGACAGCAGTGCGGATTTCTGTCCTTCCTGCGGTGCAAATATGACAGTTGATGTAGAATGTGACGTTCAAGACGGAGAAGAATAATGATAATGATTTTATCAGACGGCGGTGCAAATACTGCCGAAGTCGAAAAACAATTAAAGCTGCACGGCGATGAATATTGTCTGTTTTTTTCAGACGTAATTTCTGCTTCCAGATATGCAAAGGGAAACGTTTTGATAGGAATGGCTACAAGATGGAGTATGGCAAAAGTATATGCCGAGAATAACATAACGGCTGTAATTGATATTACCGAAACGCCAGATTCCAAATTATCACGTGCGGCTCTTTTGGCTTGCTCGAAAAACATTAAGTATGTCAAATGTGTAAGATGCGAAGCTGTGGAGGGAGCAAAGAGCTGTCTTTCTTATAAACAGCTTGCAGACAGAATTAAAAATTCCAAAGGTAACGCATTAATATATGCACGTCCTGAAACAGTAAGTGAAATATCAAGGCTTGCAGGTGAGTTTTCGTCAAAGATATATGTTGTTTTGCCTAAGGATATTGTCTTTGATGTGGACAGAGCACTTAAATATTCAATTCCCCTGCTCAATGTGATAGAGATGGATATTACAGACGAAAAGGAGTCTGTTGCTTTAGCCGTAGAGAAGGTTGGTGCAGGTATGGTAATTTTCTCGGCCGAAACAGAGGAGGTTGAAGAAAAGGCGACGTCGGCACGTTCTGTCGGTGCGGAAGTCATTGTTACACATTCAATGGGGGTTGAGTATCCGAAGATTTTTTCAAATGTGAGAGATGCTGTTATTGAGATACATACTTAATAAACAGGAGATGAATGTATATGAAGATAGCAATAGACGGACCTGCAGGTGCAGGCAAAAGTACAATATCCAAGGCGGCGGCAAAAAAACTTGGGTTTATTTATATAGACACAGGGGCTATGTACCGTGCGGTAGGGCTTGCGGCTGTCAGACAAGGCGTTGATACAACAGACACAGAGGGTGTTACCTCTATATTAGACAATATTGAAATTTCTATTTCCTATGACGAGAGCGGTCAGCAGATTTTTTTAAACGACGAAAATGTTTCTGCCGATATAAGACTGCCTGAGATTTCGGTGGCGGCATCAAATGTTGCTGTAATCCCTGCTGTCAGATTAAAGCTTGTTGAATTGCAGAGAGAGCTTGCGGCACATAATGATGTTCTTATGGACGGCAGGGATATAGGAACATATGTATTGCCTGATGCCGAGGTTAAGATTTTTCTTACTGCCTCTGTTGAAGAGCGTGCAATGCGGCGTTACAGGGAACTTGCCGAAAAGGGCATACAGGCTGATTTTGATGAGGTTAAGGCGGATATGGAATACAGAGATAAGAACGACTCCGAGCGTGAGTTTGCACCCCTTAAACCTGCAGAGGACAGCATAATTTTAGATAATACCGATTTAAGTCTTGAGCAATCAGTTGATAAGATTTGTGAGATTGCTGAGGCACGAAAGGCGGAAAAGTAATGAGTTTTTATGGTTTTGCAAGAGGTCTGGTCAATGGAGTGGCACACCTGCTGTTCAGAGTTAAAATAGTGGGAGTTGAAAATGTGCCAAAAGATGAGAACTTTGTTATATGTTCTAATCACAAGAGCAATTTTGATCCCATTATGGTTGGCATAAGTATGCCTGTTGAGCTTAAGTTTATGGCAAAGGAGGAGCTTTTCCGTTTTAAGCCTGTTGCTAAGCTAATCAGTGCTCTCGGTGCTTTTCCTGTCAAAAGAGGGAAAAGTGATGTGGCTGCTCTTAAAAGTGCCATAGGTGCGTTAAAGTCAGGCGGAAGCCTGGCTGTATTTCCTGAGGGCAGACGCTCGCCCAAGACTCATTTGGGGCAGGGAAAGGGCGGCGCCGCACTTATTGCCCTTAAGGCAGGTGTAAATATTCTGCCTGTGGGTATTAACGGAAGATACGGACTGTTCTCAAAAATTACTGTAAACATAGGCAAACCTATAGATTTGTCACAGTATTTTGGCACAAAGGTTGACTCGGATACCATAAAGTCAATTACTGACGATATGCTGATGCCTGCAATTTCAATGTTGTCAGGCGTTCCTACATACGAAGAAGCGGTACAAAAAGAATTAAGAGGTAGCTTTTAACTATGAAAATAGAGATTGCAGATAAAGCAGGGTTTTGTTTCGGCGTTGCAAGGGCGGTAAAAATTGCATATGAAAATGCAGAAACACAGGGAAAAACAGCCTGCTTTGGAATGTTGATACACAACAGAGATGTTACGGGCGGTCTTGAAAACAGGGGAGTATATACAATAGATGATGTTACTGATGCAAAGTCTGATATGAATATAATTATCAGAGCGCACGGTATACCAAAAGCCACTCAAGAGGCACTTGAGGCAAAGGGAGCAAACATAATTGATGCAACCTGTCCTTTTGTAAAGAAAATTCATTCAATAGTGAATGAGGCGTATGCAAAAGGGAATACTGTTATAATTGTAGGCGACCCTAATCATCCTGAAGTAAAAGGGATAAACGGATGGTGCGAAAATTCTGCTTATATTATATCTTCTGAGGAAGATGTTGAGCACTTTGCCCAAAAAACAGACATAAAATTTGTTACTGTTGTCGCTCAAACCACCATCAGAAAAGATTTTTTTAAAAAAATTATAAATTTTTTAAAAAAACATTTTACAAATGTAGAAATATTTGATACAATATGTAGTGCGACCGATGAACGTCAAAAGGCGGCGGAGGATTTGGCATCCCGAGCGGACTTTATGATTGTAATCGGCGGAGCAGAAAGCTCAAATACCCGCAAGCTGTACGAGCTGTGCATAGAGCATTGCGAAAATACTGTTTGCGTTGAAAATGCCAAAGAATTAAAAAATTATATAAACAAGGGGATAATCCCCGAAACAAAAAAATTAGTGGGTATTACCGCAGGGGCGTCAACGCCTGATACGGTAATCAAGGAGGTCTATTTAACCATGGCGGAAAACAATGAAATGAACTTTGCAGAGGCGTTAGAGGAAACTTTAAAGCCGATCAAATCGGGTGAGGTTGTAAAAGGTGTCGTAATCGGTGTTACACCTACTGAGGTACGTGTTGATATCGGTAATAAGTACGACGGTGTTATACCTGTTGATGAACTTACAGATGAGGTAAACCCTGACGTAGAGAGCCTTGTTAAGATTGGCGAAGAGGTTGAGGTTTATGTTGTTCACGTAAGTGACAGAGACGGCGTTGTTACTCTTTCAAAGAAGAAGATTGACGCTGTTAAAGGTATGGAAGAACTTAAAGTTGATTTTGAAAACAGCGAAATTCTTACAGGTCGCGTTATCGAATTAGTTAAGGGCGGCGTTGTTACCATCGTAAAGGGTGTACGCGTGTTTATTCCTGCTTCAGAATGTGCTGAAAGATATATAAATGATTTAGGTGTGTTGCTTGGCACTGAGCAGAAGTTCAGAATTATAAAAATGGACGTTGACAGACGCGGCAGACAGAAGGTTGTCGGCTCAATCAAGTCTGTTGCAAAAGAAGAGAGCGAAAAGGCTGCTGCTGAGTTCTGGGCATCTGCTGAAGAGGGCAAGCAGTATAAGGGCGTAGTTAAGTCACTCACATCATTCGGTGCGTTTGTTGACTTAGGCGGTGTTGATGGTCTTATCCATATTTCTGAGCTTGCTCCTACAAGAATTTCTCATCCTTCTGAGGCTGTTAAGGTTGGCGACGAAATTGAGGTTTACATTAAGGAACTTGACAAGGAAAAGAACAGAATTTCTCTTGTTAAAGAACTTAAAGAGCAGAAAGCTGCTGAGTTCTGGGCATCTGCAGAAGTTGGTAAGCAGTATGTCGGAACTGTTAAGTCACTTACATCATTCGGTGCATTTGTTGACTTGGGCGGTGTTGACGGATTAGTTCATATTTCTGAACTTTCGTGGCAGAGAGTTTCACATCCTTCTGAGGTTGTTAAGGTTGGCGACCAGATAGAAGTTTATATCAAAGAACTCAACCAGGAAACAGGTAAGGTTTCTCTCGGTTACAAAAAGGAGCAGGATAGTCCTTGGGTTAAGGCTACAAGCAATTTAACTGTAGGTGTTGACATTAAGTGTAAGATTGTTCGTATTCTTCCTTTCGGTGCATTTGCTGAAGTTGCACCTTATGTTGACGGACTTATCCATATTTCACAGATTTCAAACGAGAGAATAGGCAAGCCGTCTGATGTACTTGCTATCGGTGACGTTGTTGATGCAAAGGTTGTTGAAATCAATAACGAAACAAAGCAAATCGGTCTTTCTATGAAGGCGCTTATGGCTCCTGTTGAGGAAGAAGAGGCTGCTCCTGCAGAGGAAGAAGCTCCTGTATCTTATACAGAGGACAGCTCGTTCACTCTCGGTGATATTCTTGACGCTGAATAAGTCAAAGAATAGTTTTTGATGAACTTAAATGGGCTGTTGCGTTAAAAAGCAACAGCCCATTTATTAATATTGTTAAGGGAATGGTTTGATTGACTATACAAGAATTTAAAAAAAGTATAAAATCTAAAAAAACGGCTGTTATCGGTGTTGGTGTCAGCAATATGCCACTTGTTCACCTTTTGGCTGAATGTGGTGCCGATATAACAATTCACGATAAAAGAACTCCCGATAAGTTAGAGGGAGACTACGCCGAACTGAAAAAGCTCGGTGTAAAGATGATATTGGGTGAGCACTATCTTGATAAGATTGATGACGGCACAGACTATGTGTTTAAGACCCCGGGTGTCAGATTTGATGTTCCTGCTCTGGTTGAGGCGAAGAATAATGGTGCGGTAATCACTTCGGAAATGGAGCTTTTCTTTGAGGTTTGCCCTGCAAAAATTATCGCTGTTACAGGCAGTGACGGTAAGACAACAACAACCAGCCTTATATATGATATGCTTAAAAGAGCAGGGCATACCTGTCATTTGGGCGGCAATATCGGACACCCGTTGCTTGCGGAAGCAGAGAGCATCAAACCTGATGATATTGTTGTTGTGGAACTGTCAAGCTTTCAGCTTCATACTATGAAGAAGAGTGCGGATATTGCTGTTGTGACAAATGTTACACCAAATCATCTTGATTGGCATACTGATTTTGATGAATATGCAAACTCCAAAAAAGCTGTTTTTGCATATCAGAGTGAAAACGGCAGGGTTGTATTGAATTATGAAAACGATATAACCCGTGGGTTTGGAGAAGGTCTTGACGGTGCTGTATATTTCAGTTCTAAGACAGAACTTGATAATGGCTACTCTTTAAGAGGAAATATGATAGTGCGTTCAAAAAACGGCGTTGAGGAGAATGTGCTTGATATAAACACAATCTATATCCCTGGGATGCACAATGTTGAGAATTATATGGCGGCTGCTGCCGCTGTTGAGGGACTTGTCAGCGACGAGGTTATCCGTGAAACAGCGGTTGAATTTAAGGGGGTTCCTCACAGAATAGAATTTGTAAGAGAGCTTGATGGTGTTAAATATTACAATGATTCCATTGCCAGCAGTCCTGCAAGAACAACGGCAGGTCTTGTGTCATTCGGAGAGGAAAAGGTGATATTGATTGCAGGCGGTTATGATAAAAAAATACCGTTTGACGATTTTGGCAAGGTCGTAAACGACCACGTAAAAAAACTTGTCCTTGTGGGATTGACCTCTGAGAAGATAAAAACTGCGGTACTAAATGCGGATAACTATGATGGTTTGCCTGTCTATGTATGCTCTGAATTTGAGGAGGCTGTAAATAAGGCGAGAGAGGTTTCAGAAAGCGGTGATGTTGTAATATTGTCGCCTGCTTGTGCAAGTTTTGATTTATTCAAGAATTTTGAGGTCCGCGGCGATACGTTTAAAAATATAGTTAAAAATTTTTAACAACTATTTGAGAGGTAACATAAATGGGTTTTATATTAGGTTTGAATATGATTTTTACAATAGCTTATAATGTTGCTATTTATGCTGCGTGTGCTTATAGCTTATTTGTTATTGGAAAAAAGAATAATGTCAGTAATGCTTGGCTTGCATTTGTGCCGATTTTGCAATATTATATAATCGGTTCCATATGCGAGGAGTATGAACTGCTTGGGTTCAGAATTAAAAACTTGCAGTGGGTTTTGTGTATTATTGCCGCTGTTCAGGTATTGGCAAGTGTTTCAACTGTTTTCGGTGCAGGGATAATAGGTCTTATTGCAGGAATACTGATGGCACTTATTCTGCATAAGTTTTTCTATTTGTTCGACCCGTCAAAAGCGACGATTTATGCTATATTATGTTTGTTCGGCAGATTGCCTTTGGCAATTATACTATTCTTGGTAAAAAATATGTATATCCAAATGTCAGCAGGTGCATATCCGTACCCGTTTGCAAATAAGTTATAGTGTTGATATAATCAAGATGTTAAAGCGTGAGTAAAAGAAGGGGAGTTTGTTATGAAGTATAAGAAGATAATAGCAGGTGTTATACTGACTTTGTTTGTTGCAGGTACCTTCTTGCCCACATTTGCGGCAACACCGCCGATTGCGACAACGCATATCTTAGAAATTAATATTGATGCAACTGATTTTGCGGGCAATTCTTCTGGGTTGAAAATCAAAGAAAATTCAGATTTTAACCTATTCGGTCAGAGCAATAATGCTGGGATTACTCCTGTTTCTTCCGATGAATATTATGGACGTCAGGCATTGGCAAAAACTGAAAGAGGTGTAATTCGCACCGCTATTTATGACAGTATTGTAGATGCAGTTGAGAACAATAAGGAAAAAGCGGAATTTAGTAACATAGAAGCGCAAGTAACTGAAGAGGATTGTGACGCTGCGTGGAATGCGGTCAGATATGATTATCCACAACTTTTTTACTATGATTCATACAAGATTGGGTACGATGTAATTATATCAGGTGGTGTAACAGACTATGTTGCTTTGACGATTAGTTATTACACTTTTGCGGACTTGGAGAGTGAGAAAAAAGAGTTTGAGGAAACAGCAGATTACATAATTGAAAGTGCAGGGATAACGTCAGCAAATTCTGATTACGAAAAGGCAAAAAAACTGCACAATGTTTTAATTGGCTGGGTTGAGTATGACCACAAAGCAGCAGAAGAAAATTCAGCAAATTCACTCTCACACACAGCATATAATGCGATTGTCAATCACAGCGCTGTCTGTGACGGATATGCAAGGGCATATCAATACCTATTGTATAAGGTTGGAATTTTATCCCATATTATAACAGGATATGGTCAATCAGGAACTTCGCCCGAAAATCACGCGTGGAATATGGTATGGCTTGACGGAAAGCCATATTATACAGATGTAACCTGGGATGATATGCAATCGCAGGATGGTACAAACATAGGAATATCTTACAGATATTTTAATATTAATGATGAACTTTTAGAAAAGGACCATCATATTAACAAAAAGATAGACCATAATAACAGCGATGCGATTGTAACTGAGAACTTAGGTTATGAGTTGCCGAAATGTACTGCCACTGATGACTGGTATTATAATATTGATGGTATAAGACTTACGGCTGAAAATAAAAATGATGAAGAAATAATCAATAATGTTGCAACACTTTTAGCATATGATATAAAGGCAAGAATATTTATTGATGATGGTGTAAGTTTTTATGAGTGGTGGAATAATAACAGAAAAAATATAATTTCGACATACAGAGATATAACCTCGTATAATGATACATTAGTATTTAGTAACAGTTCGAGGAGTAATGAAGTCTCATTGTTCTGTTTAGAACTCGGAACAATAAAAGTAAATGATGACTATGAGCTTATAATGTATCATAACAAAGACCATTCAGGTAAGCTGTGTCAAATGGTATATGACGAAAACGAGGTAGGTGCTTATTGTGATATGATAGATATAGGTTCGTCGTCGGGAGATGAGATTATAAGCCTTATGATGTATCCATGGAAAAAGAATTTAAAATGTAAGAACGCAAGATATATGTTTTTGGATTTTGATAATAACTTCAGACCATTAATGAAAAAATGCGATATAGAATTTTAGCTAAACAAAAGCCCTCTTTTATATAAGGAGGGTTTAATTTTTTGTCTTTATGCCTTTGTACACTTCTCGTATGCCGATCAGACCCAAAAATATTCCAAACATTTTTCTCAGTAACTCGTTGTTTAAATTCATAGCTGTTATCGAGCCGATAATCGCACCGACAATACCACATACTCCGATTACTAATGCGGTTTTGATAACTACGTTTTTATTTTTTATATGAACAATTAATGCAAACACAGCGGTTGGAAGAAAGTACACTAAGTTTATTCCCTGTGCGAGTTTTTGTTCTATGCCTGAGGTCAGTATGAGGGCAGGAATTAAAATGGCACCGCCGCCGATACCCATACCACTTATTATACCGCTTAAAAAACCTAGTATAATTGACATATACGCACCTCATTAGAATATAAGTTTAATAGCTGTTATGATAATGACAGAGCCAAATATAATCTTAAGCCACTTAACAGAGATTTTTGACAGAATCTTTGCTCCCAGCAGACCGCCGACGACACCGCCTATTGTGACAGGTATCCATAGTTTAAAATCGAAAAAACCGTTTTTTACATAAAAGTAAGAGCTTACAATGGACATAAGAAAGATTATGGCGATGGCTGTTGCGTGTGATTTTTTTTCGTCAATATCCAAAAAGGCTTCCATAGCAGGTACGACTATACTTCCGCCTCCTGCTCCGAACAGACCATTGAGAATACCGCTTACCAGACCTATTAAGATATGTTTATAATATTTTTTTATAAATCTCATATAAAATTCCTTTGCTGTGCACAATTTATGTTAGTTTTAGTAAATTTATATATTTTATTCAAAAAAAATAAAGCTGCCTGTGGGCAACTTTATTTCTGGAAAATCAGAACATAGAGATATTTTAAAAATGAAATCGTTCACTTTGTTCACGATGAAATCCAAACAAGTTTGGATGAAATCCTCGCTATACTCGGTTGAAATTAAATCCGTCTTTTATCCGCCGCAGGCGATTTCATCTGCGTAGCAGATTTCATCCACGAAGTAGATTTCTTCCGTCACAAGACGGATTTAGTTGAAAAAAGCACTTCCGAAGAAGTGCTTTTTTCTGGTCGGAGTGACTGGAACTAATTTAGCCTTTTTTTAGTGTATTTTTATCTTTGTTTAAATTCGCTCAACCCATTGATACAAATGTGTTTACAAGTGTTTGTGCGGTGAAAACAATTTTTTAAAAAATCGGAGTTTTTTCAAAAATCGTGTAATAATCGTGTATACTTTTAAACTAAATCTTATTTAATATCTCAACCGCACGTTCTTCCTCACGTGGATATAAATGTGAGTATGTATTCCACGTCATTTCTATATTTGCATGACCTAAACGTCGAGCGATTTCTTGAATATTTATACCCTCATTTGCCAACAATGATACGTGTGAGTGTCTGAAATCGTGTATACGTATTTTTTTAATGCCTGCTGCTTTGGCAAATTTTCCGTTTGCGTTCTGTACCGACGTATCGCGAACAGGACGAATTCCACCGCATATTCTGAAATCATCAGTAAAATTAGGATAACTTTTATAGCGCTCTTTGTGTTCGTTCAAAATATCAATTAAAGGTTTAGGCATTTGAAGTGTCCGAATTGATGATTTATTTTTCGGCGGTGTTTCTCTATCGTCACCCTTAAGCTTCTGGGTAATACTTCTTGTTACAGATAAAAAGTCGCCATTTATATCAGACCACTTCAGTGCGAATATTTCGCCCTTACGCAAGCCTGTGTAAAAGGCTATGGAAAAGAATACATAATAATCCCAATCGACAAATTTACCGGTATTTTTAGCTGTGGAAAGTGCAGCTGACGAGAACTTTTTATATTCATCGGCTGTGTAATAATCCATTTCCTTTTTGTGCTCAGTGCTTGACCTAAAATTACCTACTTTTTTTAACGGATTTTGAGAAATGTAATCCATCTTCACGCCATAATTAAGCATAGTGCGAAAGCAACTATATATATTTTGTTTTGTACGCAAGGATAATTTATGAGTTTTTTCAGATGTTTTTACCTCGTATTCATCTATTTGGTTCTTCCAATTCTGCATTACCGGAGCGGTTAGCTTTTTAAGAGAAACATCTCCTAAATATTCCAATACATATGTGGATAATATTTTTTTGTTTTTGGATAATGATGTTTCACGTAATTCATTTTTTGCAGATGAAATATATTCATCATATAAGGTTTTAACCGTCATTCTTGCTGCAGGGGTTTGTTCTTTTATTTCGTATTGCATACGCCTTTCTAAGTCTTTGGCTTCGGACATTCCGTATGCCACACGGTCAGTTTGACGATTATTGCCGAGATTATCAATATAATTTATTCGGACACGATATCTTTGTTTGCCGTCCTTGCTGCCTTTCATTTTATATATAGGCATATGCGTTACCTTCTTTCGATGAAAGTTTTTTTCTTGACAAATATCAGAATTGTGTGTATAATAAAAGCAGATAAGAGGTATACCGTTGAACGGTTAGCCAAAGTTTCAATTAAAAAATAACTGCTGCTTTGGAGTGTGGGCAGTTATTTTTTTATGGTCACTATAATGAGCAACAGTAAAATCATAAAAGAAATTATGTACTCCGTTTGCATAAATTATCACCCCCAATCCCGACTTAAAATCACGAGATTTGAGAGGCTAACCGTCCACTTATACCTTTTATATGCAAATGGTATCATATCACATATTTATTGGCTTGTTAATGATTCGATTATTCAAAATGAGTTTAGCAATATCCTTTTCGAAGTGTCATTTTATCACAAAGCAGAACGCATTTTCTGAGATATTCTATACTGTTCTGCATCAGCTATTTCTATAAATTCAACTTTTGTATCAAAAGTCGGTGCTGTAAAAGTAGACTTTCTTTCCGTTTATTGTTTTTGAATTGCACCAACGCCCGTCAGCACGTTTAGTAAGTGCCATTAGGCTCACCCTTTCTGAATTTATGTCTTTATGCTTTTAGTATATCTTTTATTACCCTACCTTGCACGCTCAAAAACTCGACCGTTGTTTATATCGTAGTTGTTGTTATTATAATCTTCCTCGCTGCATTCTGTAAGTATGATTTTGCCTTGCTCAAATAGCAAAATATATATCATTTTTGTTGGCTTGGCAAAATCAGAATATACTGTACCTTTTGCAACTGCAACATCCATATCGGTAAATGTTCCCATAAGTATGTCGTATCCGAAACCGGGCTTGTCGTACATATATGAAAATGTGATATTCCTATCATCTGCATCATATATTGCGAGCCTAAAATCAAAACCAAGAGAACCACCCTTGCTGTTATAAGCACCTATATATGATTTATATGATGATGTATCTCTGTTGTTGATAAAAATTGTATCATCATGGAAATCTACACTAAAACTATTATCAAGTGCATCCGATATATCTCTTAGCTTAAAATAGGTGCTGTCGTTTATATTATATCCTTTTATATCCTTATCCACATAGTTTACCCTTATAGGATAAGGATTTTCATATATATTTAGTTCATTTATTCCAAAAGCAATTGTCCCGGACAATATGATTCCGGTCAATAGACCAATTACAAATCTTTTCATACAAATACCTCACATGATTTTAAAATTGAACATAAATAGAATAAATTTATGTATATAGATTTAAAATTACTTCTTTTTATTAACTTCATTCATATAGCCAGCAGTGATTATGCCGGTGGGGAGTGCAACAATTGCAATGCCCATAAAAGAAGATAGCATACTCACAATCCTACCTACATCAGATGTTGGATATATATCTCCGTAACCAACAGTAGTTAAAGTAACAACTGCCCAGTATATGGCATCAAAGAAGTTATCAAAAGTATTTGGCTCAACTTGGAATAGGATGAGTGCGGACAGAATTATGTATCCGCCAGCTAATACACATACGGCAAACAATGCTTTTTTTTCTCTTTTTATTACAGAAATAATTAAATTAAAACTTTTTGAATACCTGAGTAGACGAAGCGTTCTGAACGCTTTACCAAGTCTGAAAAGTTTTAACATCCTTAGGCCGTTGTTTAAAAGCGTAAACGCAGGAAGTATAGAGAGTAAATCTATTATCGCAAATATTCCAAAAGGATATCGTATAAATGCCATTTTTGAGTTATCATATTTGAAATCAGCAGTACACCAGCGAAGAATATAGTCTATAATAAATATAATAACTGTTATATTATTTACCCATTCAAATATAAAATTTGTCTGTTTAAAGAAAAGGGGTATAATGCTCAAAATTATACATATAAGCATAAATCGGTCGTAGATTAGGCTTATTATGTCGTTGGTCTCGGCAATTTCAATTACATCATAAATTCGCTTTCGCACATTATCATCTTCTTTTGTTTATTTTCTTTTACTTCGTCTAAGCTCCCAAAATACACCTTTTACTTCTACAGGAAGTTCGATGCACTCTTGACGGGTGAAAAATCGGCTCTCATAAGACGGATTTAGAGGTTTAATTAATATTCCGTTTGACATCTTTTCCACTCTTTTAAAAGTCCAATCATCACCATTGATAGCAACAGCACAGTCTTCATTGTTTTCGCAATCACTTTGACGTAAAAATATAATGATGTCGCCATTACGATACTCGGGTTCCATACTGTCGCCTTTTATTTTCAATCCAAAAAACTCTTTGCCGCCAATAGTCCATTCTTCAGGTGCTTCCTCATAATCAATGATATCTTCTATTGCTTCCATAGGTACACCTGCAGGAATATACCCGTATATCGGAATTTTAATAACACGTGAGGTATTGTAGCTAAATGGCTCAGCGTTTGTGGAATACATAAGATCATTAACGGTAACATTAAGTATTTCAGCTATTTTTTCTAATGTTTTTGCTCTGGGACTATTAGTCCCATTTTCCCACATACCAACAGTGCTCTGCTTAACACCTACAAGTTGAGCTAATTGTTCTTGTGTTAATCCTTGGTGCTCTCTGTATTTTGGCAAGTTTAATCTTAAAGACATTTTTCCACCTCCATACTTTAGAATATCACTAAAAATGATTTTTGTAAATATAAATAAAAAATATTTAGAAAAATATCATCTAAAATGTTGACAAACAAAATTTATTGTGCTATTATAATCATAATAAATGATAATGATGGGAGGCTGAACTATTTAAAATGATTAAGATACGCGAGTTGCGACAAAAAGTTGGAATTACTCAGCTTGAGTTATCGGAGAGGTTAAGAGTAGGACAAAGTACTGTTGCAATGTGGGAAAATGGCAGTAATATGCCGAGGTCGGACAAGTTGCCGGAACTTGCAAAAGCACTTAAGTGTGAAGTATCGGATTTATTTGAATGAAAGAGAGGTGATAAAAATGGGAAGACGTTTACAGTTAAAGGCGGACATAGAAACAATACTGAGGATATATTATTCAAATCCGGAACTTGGAACAGCGGAAATTAAAGAGTTGTTTGGTGATATAGCGCCATCAACAATTACTAAGCTCAGAAATGAGGCGAGAGCTGAAACAGCAAGGCAGGAAGAGAAAATTTTGACTTTCGGTAGTTATACGGTAAATACTGAAATGGCTTTTAAAGCGTGGCATATTGATATAGAGGATTTGGAAAAACGGCACCAAAAGATTCGAAGGTTAAAATT
The DNA here is from genome assembly GCA_902760955.1 of uncultured Ruminococcus sp. Lineage (GTDB taxonomy): Bacteria > Bacillota > Clostridia > Monoglobales > Monoglobaceae > UMGS1820. The sequence goes on from CACWIG010000003.1 coordinate 43,659, forward strand.
ATCATCCACAAAGGAGGCGTGATACAAATGACAAAACTCGAAAAAATTATTTATTTGATAGTTCACGGGTTGGTATTTACGGGAATATATTTCATATTATCGGCAGTTGAAGGATATTCGGTTGGACTATGGCTATGGCGGCAGGCGTTGATATTGGGCTTAAGCGGAGTCGCTATGGTAAGTATTTTTGGTTATGCAGTGTTACACATAAATACAATTTTAGATATGCGGAGGAAAGAAAATGAAAGGATATAAGGCGTTTAGTAAAGGGATGATTTGCAGAGGTAAACAGTATGCCGAAAATACTGTATTTGAAGAAGAAAACGCAGAAATATGCAACAGCGGTATGCACTTCTGCAAAAGTCCGCTTGGGGTTCTTAACTATTATCCGTTGGTAGACGAAAATTGTAATGTTTCGGAATTTGCAGAGGTTGAAGCGTTAGACAAATGCAAAACAGATGACAATGAGAAGTATTGTACAAAAAAATTAAAAATTGGTAAAAAAATAAGTTTTGAGCAATTAGTGCAAGCAAGTGTAAATTTTGAATATGAAAATGGACCGAAAGATACTAAAGTTAAAACCACAAGTAAAGACAATGCACGGATAGGCTCAAGCGGTAATTATGCACAGATAGGCTCAAGCGGTAATTATGCACAGATAGGCTCAAGCGGTAATTATGCACAGATAGGCTCAAGTGGTGATTATTCTGTTATATGCTGTGCCGGGGATAACTCAAAAGTAAAAGCTAAAAAAGGCAGTTGGATTACACTTGCGGAATGGGAGTACAGTGAAGAAAAGAACGCATATATACCGATATGTGTTAAAACCGAACAGGTTGACGGCGAGAAAATTAAAGAAGATACGTTCTATACACTTAAAAACGGAGAGTTTGTTGAAGCTTATGCAGAGGAATAAAAAATGTCCGCTGCAGGATATACAGCGGACAAGCCCTTTTGACAACCAAATGTCAATCAACATAGGGCACAAACAATCACACCATAAGTATAGCACAAACAATCATATTTGTAAAGGGGTAATTAAGATGAATGTAGAAAGAAATGCCAAGTGTGAAGAATGCAGTAATATGGATATCTGCAAATATCGGAGCGAGTTTATAAATGGCTGCAATCAGATAAAGCAGACAGCTACAAGTATGGGAAAGGGTGCAGATATAGTGATAGGGTGTAAATTTTATGCTTGCACGGAGGAATTGGTGCGAAAGTAGTTTTTGATGTTGGCACAAAGGGTATATATTTCTATAATGGGAGCGGAATGGCGGATTTTTACGGATATGAGGAGCTGGGTAAAACCATATTTCTCACAAAGAAAGAAGCTGAAAAAGAATTGTTATGCATTATTGCAAGGGGGTAGAAGAATGAAGTGGATAAGTGTAAAAGACAGACTGCCCAAAAGACCGCCAAGCCGTATAAACGAAAACGGACAGAAAATTTTTAAATCAAGTGATAGATTTATTGTGACGGATAGTGATGGACGGGTTTTTGAAGCCGATTATACTTATTGTAATAAAAGTTTTTGGAACGGCAACAGTTTGAATGAAATTAAAGTTGTGGCTTATATGCCGCTGCCGAAACCGTATAAACCAAAAGAGGAGGTAAACGAAAATGAAAGCAATTAAAATTTATGGATGTAGTGATGATTTAGTAGAAATCGAAAATTCGCAGTATAAGAAAGATGAAATTGATTGTTATAATAGCGATGTAAGAATTAGATTTGTTGACGGCACAGTAATTCGCATCGGTTATCCAAAGAAAACACTTTTAGGCGAATTTGTGGCTATTTGGTGGATTGAGGTTGAAAAGAAAGGTGTAGCATATTCAAAACTAACATTGTGTGAAGATGAAGATGCTGAAATTTATAGTGATGTGTTTGAAATTGAAGCCGAAATCAAAAGCTATTCTATCATAAAGCAAAAATATCCTTGCGAATGAGAAAGGAAAACGAAAATGACAGATAATGAGATTATAAAGGCTTTGGAGTGTTGTAATGGGTGGAACGGCAGATGTTTGAATTGCCCTCTAAATCGTGAGGGGACTAATTGTAAGGAAAAATTAAACAGTTATACCCTTGACCTCATCAACCGCCTTAAAATGAAAAACAAAGAACTTGATGAAAGAAATGTAATTTATAGAGGCACTGTTGAATGGCAAGCCAAAGAAATCAACCGCCAAAAGGCAGAGATTGAGAGGTTGAATGTAGAACTTCAATCTATGAGAAACGCGGCTAATTCTTATAAAATGGAACTTGAGCGGTTAAAATCGGAAATTGAAGAAACAAATGAAGCAGATAGAGAAGCAGAAGTACAGGCATTAAAAGAAAATAAAGAAAATGCTAAGTTATTTTGCGAAGCTATTAACCACGCAACATCCAAAGCAATAAAAGAGTTTGCGGAAGAGCTTGAATATTTCGTATTGAACGAGGACATTGAAGTTGTCGAGCCTAAGTGCAAAGACTACGAAAGTTATATCAATGGAGCAAATCAGTTTCGACATCAAATTAAAAACGGCATAAACAACCTTGTAAAAGAAAGGACGGAGGTAGAAACAAATCAGAGAAAGGAAGATGAGGAGGAATGAAACCGATACTTGATGCTTGTTGCGGAAGTAGAATGTTTTGGTTTGACAAAGAAAACAAAAATGTTGACTTTTGCGATTTGAGGATTTTGGAAGATACTCTTTGCGATGGCCGAACATTAGAAATTAAGCCTGATATTGTTTGCGACTTTACAAGTTTGCCGATGAAAGATAATACATATTACCTTGTTGTTTTTGACCCTCCGCATTTGATTAAAGTTGGAGATAATTCTTGGTTGGCCAAAAAGTACGGAAAGTTGCCGAAGGATAATTGGCAGGAAATTCTGCAAAAAGGCTTTTCTGAATGTATGAGAGTATTGAAACCATATGGAACGCTCATTTTCAAATGGAATGAAGCCGATATTTATGTTTCAAAAATTATTGATATTATCGGGCAAGTTCCATTGTTCGGCCACAAAAGCGGAAAAAGAGAAAAGACACATTGGTTATGCTTTATGAAGCAAGACCACCCAACTGAGAAAGGCGGTGAGCAGGAATGAGATGTGACTATTGCCCTTTGAGTTCAGATGAAGATGTTTGTCCGGAAGCGGAAGGAAAATACGGTATAGAACATAAAGACGGAGTTTTAGGTTGTACTCACCCTCGAAATTGGGTTAACAAGCGAGATAATGATTATTGCAATTATCGTGGTGAGATGGGTATAGATATGGGTATTGAAATGAGTTTTACAACGGAAGAATTAAACCAAGCAATAGAGTTATGCAAGCATATGATAGGGCTTGACCGTAAAAGTCCATATCACCGTCACGGCAAAGCTTTTTATAAGCCTTATCGCAATTATTACTGTGCATTGGCAATAGGAATAGAAATTTTAGATAGGCTGCCAAAAGATATCATGAAAGTAGATAAGAGTGAGAAATATTCTTGGTACTATCTAAGCAATGACGGACTTAGGTGGTTAGGTAGACAGCTTGACATAATTATCAAAAGTGAGGAGGTAGAGGAATGAGAGAACGAGATAATTATATGCTTTGCTGTGATTGCGGATATGCAGTAAAAGAGAAAAACATATTCAAAAAGGCTTACAAAAACACTGCAATTTGTTTGTGTAAGAAATGTGCTGAGAAACTTACTAAAGAGATTAAAGATTGGAGTGATATGAATGTTAATACCTGCAATAGTTAAAAAAGATGAAATATTAAATGCGTTTAAAAGGTATTGTTACACAGAAGATATGTTTCTCGAAACAGGTGCTTTGTATAATTGGATACCGAATATTCAGGAAGAGCCAGACGAGGGGTGTTTTCAATATGCTATTGTTGACGGAAAAGAAAATCTCATTGGGTATCTTGCATATAAGGTTAATTGGTATTCGTCTTGTGCTTCTTGTTTTGGACTTATTTCTTTTGATAGAGGAAATCCGATAGTTGGTAAAGATTTATTTGCTGAATTAAAAAAGCTTATATACGAATATAAACTTCACCGTATCGAGTGGAGAATGGTAGGCGGTAATCCCGTAGAAAGACATTATGATAAATTTTGTCAAAAATTTAATGGAACAAAACATATCTTAAAAGATGCAATTAAAGATAAATATGGTCGGTATCGTGATGATATTATCTACGAGATTATAAATAATCAATAAAATCGCAATTCAAAATGGAGGAAAGAAAATGACAGAGCGTGAAAGATTGATTGAGTTGTTGAAAAATGTACCGAGAAACACAAGAGCATTTTACGACCAATTTGCCGATTATCTTCTTGCAAATGGTGTTATAGTACCGCCGTGCAAGGTTGGGGATAAAGTGTATTTCGTTCACAGAGGCAGGATTAAATTGCTTGAAGTACATAACATTGCCTATTCAACCAAATATAGAGACTATTATGTATATTTTAAAAATGATGAAGATGGTAGCACCTCCAGCATCAATTATAATCTGTTTATAGGATATAAATTATTTTTAACAAAATCGGAAGCAGAAAAAGCATTGAAAGGAGGAGCGGATGATGACAAATGAAGAAGCACTTGAAATAATTACAAATGCTATACAGACGGATAAAATAACAGTTGAGCAGGATATAGCATTGGCATTAGCTCAAAAGGCACTTGAAAAACAGATACTGAAAAAACCTATACTTGATAAAGGGCAAACAATGAGGTATGTAACGACATTCACTTGTCCTATGTGTGGTAAAGGGTTTACGGGAATAAAAGTATGCAGTTATTGCTATCACTGCGGACAGGCTTTAGATTGGGGTGAGGAGTAATGGCTGAATACATAGACAAAGATTTATTGCTCAAAGACGTTGGAGATAAACTGTCACCAATATACGAGGCGTTCAGGAGGGTTATAAACAGTCAACCAATCGCCGATGTTGCGATGAAGCACGGGAAGTGGCTTGACAATGTGGAATATGTTACTACTCTCGCAGGTGTGAAAATGAGATGCGTAGTCGGCTACAAATGTTCTCTATGTGGTAGGACTGAGATAAAAAAAGAACCATATTGTAACTGCGGTGCTAAAATGGATTTGGAATAGGAGTGATTTAAGGAGTGTTTAAGACAGAGGCACAGAAAGTTTTACAAAATGCAATACATTGTGTGACATACGACATAGAAGATGTTGATTATGATATTTTGCTTGAGGCGTGCCAAGCTGTGTGCCTTAAATCGAATGATGTTTTTGAATAAGATGGACTATAGAAATTAAGCCGTGATTATAAATATACTGAAAATTAAGGAGCTGCAAAGATGAATAAAGCTAACGAAAACAAATCAAGTGAATACATTATTATTCAAGATTGGATGATAACTGAACTGCATTTAAAAGGTGTATCCTTGCTTATATATGCTGTTATATATGGATTTTCAAGAATTGAGAATCAATATTATACCGGATCCATTAATTATCTTGCCCAATGGTGTAACAGTTCCAGACAAGGTGTACACAAGGCATTGTCAGCGTTAATAAAAGATGGTTTGATAGAACTTGTAATTAATAGTGGTATAACAGTTGGGTACAAAGCCGAGAGAATATTATGTAATAACGACGTAAACTCAGTTGACACAGATGTAAACTCAGTTGACACAGATGTAAACTCAGTTGACACGGATAATATAGATATAATATATAATAATATATATATAAATAATATAATTAAAGTCTGCAAAACTTATGAGAAGGAATTTCACTCACTTGTGCCTACAAGAGTTCGAGATGAAATTGAAACATACATAAATGACGGCATAGAGGATAGATTGATATGTGAAGTTATAAAACGTGCGGCCTTAAAGAACATTTTCAATTGGAATTATGTTAATAAAATAATTATTTCAAGTCAGAGCAAGGGGATAAAGACATATGATGATTTTGTTAGAAATTCAAAGTTAAACTATAAAGCAAGTAATCGAATAGATTACGGCGAGGTCATTACTTCAGCAATAGACTTACAAGCTTATATGTGTGATCCGGAGGTGAAACGACAATGAAGCTTCCTGTTAACGTCGAAGCTGAACGAGCACTTATCGGTTGTATATATCTTGACTCAGAGACATATGGAAATGTAAAAGAAATTATAAGTGCAGATGATTTTTCGGACAAGTATAACAGAGAATTATGGAAAGCAGAAGTAAAATGTATTCTTAACGGTCAACTTGATTTAGTTACCTTAAAGGCTGAACTTGATAAAGGGACGGTGCTGCTTGGAGATGAAGCCATAAAGATTCTTGTGAAGATTGCGAATGAGCTTCCAACAACAGAAGGTGCTGTGAGATATGCTGAAATAGTTGCAAATTATGCAGAACGACGCAGAAAGATTATCGGAATACAAGAGGCGGCTAAGAAGTATTCGGATTTGTCAGATGAGCCGGAAAATGTGGATAGTTTCGTGCAGAACGTAATTCTTGCACCTACCGGAAGAAGAAAAAACATTTCGTTTGCGGAGGCTTTCAAAGACTTTTCGGCTAATTATACTGCTAAGAAAGCAAAAGGTTCATTTCTTAGTGGCATACCTACCGGATTTACAGAATTAGATATTGCACTTGGCGGATTAGAACCGGGCAAGATGTATGTAATAGGAGCCAGACCCGGAATCGGCAAATCTGCATATGCTTTAAATATCGCCAGTAATATGGCTGTTAATCATCATACAATTTTGTATTTCAGCTTAGAAATGAGAACGTATGAGATTACGAACAGAATATCAGCATATATGGCAAAAGTTGATTTAAGAAAAATTAAAACATTTCGTCTTTCGGATGATGAATTAAAAAAAATTGAAAAATTCAACAAGATAATTGGAGAAAATTTGATAATTAACGATGATTCATACCAAACTGTCCAAACGATTATGTTGAATGTGATTCAAACCAATGCTGAACTTAAGCGAATAGGGGAAAAAGTTGAATGTATAATAATTGACCATATGCACTTATTGGCATCTGATTCAAAATATACAGATCGCAGACATCAGATAGACGAGGCATCAAGAATGTGCAAGCTACTTGCTGAAAAATTAGAATGTCCGGTTATAGTTTTATCTCAGTTGAACAGAGCGAATACTGTAAGGAGTGATAATGTACCACACCTTTCTGACTTGAGAGAGTCGGGGGCTATAGAGCAGGATGCAGATGTTGTATTGCTCCTGCACCGAGAAGGATATTACAGTAAAACAGCAGACCAAAATCAAGCAGAAGTCATTATAGCAAAGAACAGAGACGGTATGACCGGAACATTAAAATATAAGTGGTATTCGACAATAACAGAATGGTCAGAACTACCACGAAGAAAATTATCATAGGGAATGATATAGACTTAGCTCAGGAGGAAAAATAATGGATAGAGAGATAATTTTAGATAAGGCAAAAGAATGCGTGTGTGGCCAAAGGGAGCAAGACTATGGTTCTCCCGAAGATAATTTCAATGTAATTGCGGATTTATGGAGCGTGTACAAAGATGTTAATATAACCGCACAAGATGTTGCTGTTATGATGTCATTGCTTAAAATTGCACGAATAAAAGCCGGCGGAACGCTTGATTCATTCGTTGATATTGCAGGGTATGCTGCATGTGCCGGAGAAATATTTATAAAAGCTAATGATAAGATAAATATTGAAAAATAGTTTACCGGAGGGATATGATGACGACACAAGAATGGCTTGAAGGTTATAAATATTATGAAAAGCTGCTCATAATGCTCAAAGAAAGAAAAAAAGAATTACTTTGGGATAATATACATATAACATCATATCCCAAGGATATTGCTATAAGGAGCAGCCAAAGAAATTTATCTGAGGAAAAAAACATTAAATATCTCAGTGCTATTGAAGAAATTGATAATCAGATAGATGAGATATCAAAAGAGATTGCGAATACAAGAAAAGTTATATGGTCTGTAACAAAACCGAAATATAAAATGTTACTTATTGCAAGGTATATTGAGGGAAAGTCGTGGGAAGATATTGCTGAAATTATGGACTGTTCCGAAAAGTGGCTCAGAGAAACTTTAAACAGCAGAGCAATTAAGGAAGTTGAAAAAATTAGAAAGCTGAGTTAATATTATGAATGCAAATATTGTAACAGGTCATAGAATTCAGGTATAATACAATAGTATATGAAAGAGAGTCTGTAAATTCGCTTGGGGTTGCTTGTCTTCAAGTGCACCAAAATATCCCTATCATTTTTATGGTTGAGCTTCAAACATATACTTCCGTTTTATTCCGTTTTGTTCCGCTGACTTCCGTTTTGTTCCGTTTTGTTCCGCTGACTTCCGTTTTGTTCCTTGAAGTTACTTAAATTATGTGATATAGTTCATAATGGAATCAATGTAATTTAGAACTGTAGTTTTACTGCTCTGAATTACATTGATATTTTTTATGAATAATTATGGAGGGCAGGGACAAGCGGTGAAAAAGAAAGATGGTGATTAAATGGTATCGGTAGAACCTATTCGAGATAAGAATATGTACAACAAGATTAAGAAGGAACTGAAGGATTGGAACGAAAAGTATTACATAATGTTTTTAATTGGATGTTTACTTGGACTTCGTATAAATGAGATATTAGCGTTAAGAGTTCAGGATGTCGCCGGTAAAGAAGAGCACACATTTGTACAAACAAAAACCGGAAAGAAGATAACAATAGCATTTAATCCTGAATTATCCAAAGCATTAAAAGAATATTGCCGTGGACGAGATCCACAAGAAGCATTAATACCATGTCGTGATAATGAGTATAAGCCTATATCAAAGTGTAGAGCATGGGAGGTAATGAATACGATAGGCAATAAGCATGGATTGCATCTTGGAACACATTCGCTCCGCAAGACGTGTGGATATCATTATTATGAACAAACCAAGGATCTTGCAACACTTAAGGTATGGTTCAACCATACTGCAATGAGGGATACTTTGACATATATCGGAGTGACCCAAGAGAGAGTTAAGTCGGCAATGCTACATTTTAAAATATGATAATACAGATATAATTTTCTTACATCTGTATTATTTTTTTAAAACTTCATCAAAGCTTGATTATTCTAAGGTCAAATTGGCTTTTTAATATACAGATACAATATGTTTTTTATTTGGGTCGCAGACAGAGAAACAGAGGGGAATTTTTCGAGAAATGAGCTTAAAACCTTTACGAGAATGTCGAAAGATAGGGTGTCACAACCTAACACGCAATACATATTGCAACGAGCATTTAATAGCCAAAAATGAAAGCGAGAAACACCGTCAACATTATTATGATAAACACAGAAGAAATAAGAAGTCAACAACATTTTATAAATCGAGTGCATGGATAAATGCAAGAGCGGTATCAATGGCGAAACACTATGGATTATGCCAAGACTGTAAGGATAAAGGAATATTAAAGGCAGCGGATATGGTTCATCATATCAAGCCGTTGAAAGATTATCCTGAGCTCGCGCTTGTACAAAGCAATTTGAGACCATTGTGCAATAAATGCCATGCTCAGTACAAATAGCCCCCCACCATTCAAAAAAAATGTGAAACGCTACAAGACCGCAGCCATACTTATCTATGTGTTGTCGCAAGTTTTAAGGAGGGGGTTAAGAACGAAATGTTTATAATAATTGGAATTATTAAATTATAGGAAGATGACTCTGAAAGGGTGAGTTTATTGGATTATGTATTATTAAATCGAATTAAGACATATGGCAAGATTTCGGGGAATGAAGAGGATGAGTTAATTCTTCAGCTCATTGAGGCCGCAAAAGATACGTTAAATGCTTCAGGAGTTCCTCGTTATAGTGACAGCGAATTGTACAGTTTAGCTATTGAACGACTTGTAATGCATTATTACGAAAATAGAGAAGAAATCGGAGCTAATCAGCAAGTTCCAATGGGTATGAATTGGATGATAAATCATCTTAAATATGGAATTTAGGAATATGACAATAGTTATATTCCGTTTTTTATGGAGGAAATATGGGAAAAAGAGGACCACAGCCAACACCTACAGCATTAAATCTACTCAAGGGTAATCCGGGGAAAAGAGAAATAAATAATAATGAGCCGAAATTTGATTTAACCGAAAAAACTGAAAAACCGCCATCATGGTTAGGAGCTGTCGCAAAAAAAGAATGGAAAAGGATATTTCCGCAACTTAAAAAGAATGGCATAATCACTGATGCCGATTATATTGCACTCTCAGCTTATTGTCAGAATGTAGATACATGGGTTCAAGCTGAGAAGCTTAAAAGAATCGAAGGACTTGTAACAGTGACATCTAAAGGTATGGAAATTCAGCACCCGGCTGTTGGCATTGCAAACACCGCACTTGCAAATATATTAAAATTTGGCAGAGAGTTTGGTCTTACTCCTGCATCAAGAACCAATATAACAGCAAATGATGTTGAATATGGGGAAAGCCCATTTTTAACACTTATGAAAAAGGTGAATGATAATGGATAGGGCAACAAAATATGCAAAAATGGTACTCGCCGGAGAAATTGTTGCCGGAAAATATGTTAAATTAGCTTGTGAACGTCATCTAAACGATTTGAAATTATCAAAAAATAAATCATTTCCATACTATTACGACACTGAAAGTGCCGAACTTAGGCTAAATTTTTATAAGTTTTGTCATCATTATAAGGGCGATTGTGCCGGAAAACCTATTGAACCTGAGCTCTGGCAATGCTTTATACAGGGCTCTGTATTTGGTTGGAAGAGAAAAGAAGATAAAAAGAGACGATATTCAGAAGTATATGAGCAAATAGGGAAAAAAAACGGCAAGAGTACAGATGCTGCAACAACAGCACTTTACTGTATTACACTTGATGGTGAAAGCGGCGCCGAAGTGTATTCGGCTGCTACATCAAGAGACCAAGCAAAAATTATTTTTGAATCAGCTCGACAAATGATACGTAAATCTCCAGATTTGCAGCAATTTGTAAACGTATATACGAATAATATTAATGTACCAACGACCGCATCAAAGTTTGAACCGGTATCAGCAGAAGCCGGAACACTTGACGGCAAAGATGTATATGTAGGTTTGATAGATGAATTGCACGCACATAAGAATAGAGAAGTATATGACATACTTAAGGGTGGAACTGCAGCAAGAACACAGCCAATAATTTGGGTAGTTACCACTGCGGGATATGACAGCAACGGTATATGTCATGAAAGATATGATTATGCAGTTAAAGTTCTTGAGGGCGTAATCGACGATCCAACATTATTTGCTTATATCGCACAACCTGATGATGGTGATGACATACTAAATCCGATTAACTTTATAAAAGCAAATCCTAATTTGGGAATTTCTGTTAAACTTAAAGATTTAGAAATTAAAGCGAAACAAGCACAAGAGATAGCGGCAGCTTATAATCAGTTTGCTTGTAAACATATGAATCTTTGGGTATCGTCATCAGTTAAGTGGATGAACATGGATAAATGGAATAAAAGTGGAGCGGATATTGATGTTGATTTAGGACATAAACGTTGTTACTGTGGCGTTGACTTATCTGCAAAGCTTGATTTAACATCTGTAACATTAGATTTTCCGCTTGACAACGGTGTATACGCAGTTATATCACATAGCTTTATCCCCGAGTCAACAATGATGGAAAAAGAGCATAAGGATAATGTTCCATATTCAGCATGGGTAAGGCAGGGATATATAACCTCTATTCCCGGAGAAGTAATAGAGCAACAATGGATTATTGATTATATACAAAGTCTTTCAAAGAAATATAATATCGTTGAGATATGTTATGACCCGTGGAATGCATCAGAGTTTGGCCAGAGAATGGAGAATGAAGGGTTTACCTGTGTAGAAGTAAGACAAGGTATATATAGCTTATCTGAACCGATGAAAGACATTGAGAGACTTGCGGTACAAGGAAAGATAATACATTTTGATAATCCGGTGTTAAGATGGGCAATGTCAAATGTAGTCGCTACAGCCGACTCTAACGGTAATATTAAGCCCGACAAATCCAAAGCAACGCAGAGAATTGACCCTGTTGCAGCGTTAATTACGGCACATAGCCGTGCAATCACGGATAAATATGTTGATTTGGAAAAATTGATAATGTCAAGCGATTATATCTTATAGGAGGTGAGTAAATGGGTTTTTTTAGCAATATAGTTGATAATCTATTTAAAAATTCAACTGAGCAAGTGAATGAAACATCAAATTTAAGCGATGAAGCATCTGAAATAGTAGATGATACATCGGAAATATCAGGTTGGTATACGCTTAATAGTCTGTTGCAATGGTATGATGATAACCAAGAAGGATATCAATCAAGCTTGTTTAGAGTAGGAATTGTATATGCATGCATAAACTATCGAGCAAGAATGCTTGCTAAATTGCCGTTTCAGGTATTCCATAAGGAAATATCGGTTACGAACGGTGAAGAAAGAGAGCAAAGGTACAGAGCTGACATATCAAATAATATGAGATATTTGCTTGAACGAAGGCCAAATAAGTATCAAAGCCCTTATTCGTATAAGATGTTTATAATGACTCAACTGCTTAGTCGTGGATACGCTGTAATATACAAAAAGTATGATATAGCCGGAAACATTATTGAACTTATACCGTGGAAGTCAAACGAGGTTGCTATTGAAAAAGTGTATGGAGAAGACGAATATCTATATTCATACAAAGGCAAGATGTATACCGAGGATGAGGTAATATATATACCATATATATCAACAGACGGAAAAAGGGGTGTATCGCCTCTTTCGATTGCAAGGCGAAATATAATGTCAGTCGAACAAATGGACAAGCATTTACAAAGGTTTTATAAAAATGGTGCGTTTAAGCAAGGTGCTCTAAAAATGACTCAGCCATTGTCAGTACAAGCCAAAAGAAAAATAAAACAAGAATGGAATGAATTGTACGGCAACAACTCAACAACCGGAAATCTTGCTGTGCTTGATAACGGAATTGATTTTGTTGACATTTCATTGCCGATGAATGATCTGCAATTCGTTGAGAGCAAGCAGTTATCCGCACGAGAGATAGCGGCAATTTTTGATGTGCCTCCGTCTGTACTTGGATTAACTCAGGAAAAATATTCAAATCTGCAGGAGATTAATGATAGATTTATACAGGATGTAGTAGCTCCGGACTGCATCAACATTGAGGAAGCTCACAACTTCTCATGCTTTATGAAAAATGAAGTCAATTATTACACAAAGTTTAATCTTGCTGCCGGAATGAGAGGAAGCAATGAAAAACGTATGGCATATTATGAAAAGCTTCTTTCAACAGGTGTTGCAACTATTAACGAGGTTAGAGCATGGGAAGATATGAACGACATCGGAGAACTTGGGGACAAGCATTATTCAAGTTTAAATTATACAACGCTTGAAACACTTGAAAAACATGAAAGAATCAGAGAGGATGAGTGATTATGAAAATTGATTTTTGTCAAATAAAGAACAGCGGTGAAGATACAGTAGAAGTTTATTTCTATGGAGATATCGTATCAGATGAATGGTCCAGATGGGGTAAAGATGATGTATGCCCGTCTAATATTATCGAACTCACAAAGGAAATTGGAAACGGTAATGTTAATATTCATATTAATTCAGGTGGTGGCGATGTATTTGCCGGCTTTGCAATTTATAATATTTTAAAAAATTGTAAAGGAAAGAAGACGGTATACATAGACGGTCTTGCAGCCTCCATTGCATCGGTAATAGCAATGGCAGGCGATGAGATTATTGTCCCTGAAAATGCATATTTGATGATTCATAATGCATGGACTGTTGGAATGGGTAACTCTGCAGATATGAGAAAACTTGCAGAAACTCTTGATACTATTGATGATGGAATCGTAGATACATACCTTTCTCGTACATGCGAAGGGATAGACGAGTCAATGATTCGAGAATATATGAGCAAAGAAACATGGTTTCGTGGTTCTGAAATAGCGGATATATTTAACAATATTCGTATTGATGAGCCTGTAAATGCGGTTGCTTCTATATCTAACAAATTTAAGGCAAGTTATATTAACTTGCCGAATGAACTCAATGAAAGCTTCAAAAATGATGTTATTAGACGTCCGGACAACGCAAATGTTCCGGAAGAGCTTATGGATATTGCCAATTATGCAAAATGCGTAAAGGCAGCAATAGGTTTGTAAAAAAATAAAATTTATAAATATAAGAAGGAGGTTACTCTATGAGAATGAGTAATGAAATGAGAGAAATTAGAAATCAGCTTAATACAGCCTTAGATGTTTTAGAAGAAGCTGTAGCAAGCCAAGACGTTGAAAAGGCACAGAACATGCGTAATGAGGTAGAAAAGCTTAAAAACCTCTATGCAATCGCAGAGAAGACATTCAATGACAGACAGGCTATGAAAATTGATGATGATGGAGAAAAAGGGGAAAAAGGTACATCATATAATTCACAGTTGTTCTATAAAGCCGTATCAGGAGGTAATCTTTCGGATGATGAAATAAATGCTATGGTAAAGGCAAAGAATGATTACAAAAATACATATACCGAAGGCAATAAAAAAGATGGCGGATATACTGTTCCTGACGAATTATCTGAGGAGATTTTCTCCTCAATCAAGAGTGAAGAGTCTGTAAGAAACCTTGTTGGCGTTGAAAACGTTAATAGTATTACCGGAACAAGAATTTTCCGCAAAGGTACAGCAAACAAGCTATATAATACTGCTGAAGCATCTGAAATTAAGGCTATGAATCAAGCGGAATATGCACCAACAACATATAAACAACACAAGTTTGCAGGCATTATGTCGATATCTAATGAGTTGCTTGAGGATAGTTTTGTTAACTTTATAAATGAAATAACCTCATGGCTTGCTGAAGCTGCAAGGGCTACAGAAAATGCAGAAATTCTTTATGGTGCCGGCGGTGAAAACCATGCTCAAGGCCTTATTTCAACAAGCGGAGCATATCAGGAAATTACTGCTCCTAAAACACTAACAATAGATTTCTTCAGAGCTGTAACTCTTTCAATTAAATCGGGATATCGTGCAAATTCATCTTGGACAATGAATTCGCTTGCATTTGATAAGATTTCAGCTCTTAAAGACCAGAATGGACGCAGTTTTATTCAGCCAGATCCAAGAACACCGGATGCTTATATGCTTCTCGGGTATCCAATTAACGTTTATGACATTATATTAACCGATGAAGACAATAATACGGTAATTTTGTTTGGCGATGCAAAAAAAGCGTACAGAATGTTTACACGTAAAGATTTAGGAATCGAGTTTACAAACATCGGTGCCGGAGCGTTCGAGTCGGATACACTCAAAGCTAAGGGGATAGAAAGATTTGATGGTAAGGTATTCGATAGAGATGCGTTAGCAATTATAAGAAATTTTGTTGTCACTCCGCTCAGTATTACTTCTGTTAATAATACGCTTGGCGACGATATAACAGAGGCTTCTCTCAAAAATCTTACAAAGGCACAGCTTATGGAACTTGTTGAGGAATTCGAAGTTACTGGAATAACTGAAAGCAGTACAAAGAATCAGATAGTAGCTGCTATATTAGAAAAGATTTATCCTTCTGCTGATAGTAGCAGTGTTGCAAATGCTGAAGCCTAACTGATTTTGTTTGAGTAAGAGATTATGAATTTCAGCAGAATGAGAAATAAAGTTTTTTTGATGAAACCAAGCGGGATGACAACAAATTCTATGGGCGAACAAGTGCCAAAGTATGAAGTATATCATCCGGGGTTAAAGTTGCTTGTTGTATATCAAGAAAATGATGGTGAAAAAGTTTATTGGAGAACAAAAGAAAACGGAAATGCGGAAAAAACATATGATGCTGAAGGTAACGTATACGCCCACTTACTGACTGACAGTGAGTGGGCGTATTGGGCAGAAGTTAAGCCTATGACAGGTCGTGAATATGAAGAAATGCAAAAAATCCGTGCAGAAACCACTTACAATGTGTATATGAGATTTTTGCCAGGAATCACATACGATATGTTTATTTCATATAACGGGAAAAAACTAAAGATTGAGTCGATAATTGACGTTGAAGAACGCCATAAAATTATCAACTTGGTATGCTCGGAGGAGATGAGGTAATGGCAAGACAATCAAAAGGTGCTGACACGTCAGCAGAGTTCGGTGTTGATGAGCTTGAAAAAGCTCTCACCCGTATGGGTAAAAAATATGATGATAAAGTTGACGCTTTGCTTATGGCACAAGGTCGTGTTGTTACCAACAAGATAAAAGCTCGAACGCCTACGGGCAAAACAAAAAAGCTCAAAGGCAGTTGGAGATTAAAGCCTGTCAAGGAGTACGGCAAAACAAAGGTTGTCCGTATACAGTCGCAAGCCCCACACGCTCACCTTGTAGAACAGGGACACAAAATCGTAACTCGTGAGCGTTCACGGATAAACGGTAGATATACAAAAGAAGCTGTTAAGCTCGGAAAAACAAGCAAGCTCACTGTCGGAGGCAGAAAGGCTTTCGGCGTAAAAAGTGGCGGTCGTGTTGAGGGAAAGAAAATGCTTGAAGATACTATGAAAGAATACGAAAGCAAATTTTTCTCACAGGCTCAAAAAATACTTGACGATATAACAAGTGAGGTGGAATTATGACTATCAAAGAAATCAAAACAGCAGTAAATAACGTCCTCATTAAACACGGTCAGCGTGTGGTATCAAATGAGACTGACGAGGGTTATGACAAGCCTGCTTTTTTTGTAAGAGTTATACCTATCTCACACGAACGAATAACTCCGGTCTATGAAGATATAGAACTTGAAATAGAGCTGCATTATGAGCCTGCGATACAGACCGATGAAGAATGTATGCGTATGGCAGATAATATAGACGATTGGTTTTCAGAGCCGTTCTCTGTCGGAGATAGAATGATAAAGCCGCCGGAGGACATTCAACACACTACCGATGACGATATTGTACTGTATTCTACATTCTCTATTGTCATTACCCGTATTTTTAACGAGGACAGTTATGACTGTCAAGAAACTCTGCTTGAAGAAATGGAATTAAACCTAAATATATTACAAGGAGGTAAACAATAATGGGATTGCCCAAAATTACAATTTCCCTTTCAAAAAAGGCTTCTACGCTGATAAAAAGGAGCAGTCGTGGAGTCGTAGTTCTTCTGCTCAAAGATGATACTAACGATGATATCACAACAGCTGTATATACATCAGCGGACGATGCCGGAATTTCTGCCGATAATTGGACGGCAGCAAACATTGATTATATCCAAAAAGCGTTTCTCGGAAGTCCTGCAAAGGTTATTTGTGAGAGAATTGGAGCGTCGACAAGTGAAGAAACATATACTTTAGACGATGCACTTAAAAGATTATCTACGATAAAATTCAATTATCTTGCTATGCCTGAAGCGGATACCGAAGACGTAACGGCTATATCAGATTGGATAAAGACACAGCGTTCTGCAAAGCGATATTGTAAAGCCGTACTTGCAAACTGTGATGCTAATGACTTTGGTATTATTAACTTCACTACAGAGGGCATTATGGTTGGAACAAAATCTTATTCAACCGCAGAATATACCGCACGGCTTGCAGGCATTTTTGCAGGTATTTCACTTGACAGAAGTGCCACATATTTCGTGCTTGATGAGGTAACTTCAATTACGAGCAGCACTACACCCGATACAGACGTTGACAATGGAGAGCTTATCTTAATCAACGACTTTGAAAAAATCAAAATTGGTAGAGCTGTCAATTCTAAAAAGACGCTTTCCGCCGGAGAGATTGAGGATATGAAGAAAATCAAGCTCACAGAAGCAGCTGATATGATTAAAGAGGACATCAGCACAGCATTTGCAGATGAATATGTAGGCAAGGTCGGCAACTCTTACGATAACAAAGTTGCTTTTTGTGCAGCAATAAATTCTTATCTGAAAGACATTACGTCCGAGGGCGTTCTCTATGATAAGTTTGATAACTCCGTATCGGTTGATATTGCCGCACAGGCTGCATATTTGAAATCGCAGGACGTTGATACTTCGGAGATGTCTGATGAAGAAATCAAAAATTACAACACAGGTTCGCAGGTATTCATAAGCGGAAACATTCAGTTTCAAGACGCTATGGAGGACTTGACGCTTGCGTTGTCGATGTAAGGAGGTAGCTTATTATGGCAAAGAAACCTAATGCTCCGAGAGTAATGAGCGGCACGTTCGGTATGTTTTATTGGGGCGGTGAGCCTGTTTATGAGGTAAACTCTTTTGAAGCAAAGCTCAAAGTAAATCGTGAAACCGTTACTTTTGCCGGAGATATGACAGAGGACTCTAAACTTATGGGAACAGCCGGAGAATGGAGCGTCAAGATTAAAAAAATCTATTCGAGAGGTGCAGAGCTTGCGAAGCAAATCAAGCAGGGACTTGACCCTCGTATGACGTTTATCGGAAAAGTCGATGACCCGGACGCTTTCGGCAGCGAGAGATGCGTTCTCTATAATTGTTGGTTTGGGGATATTTCTCTGATGTCGTTTGAAACAGGCAAAGTCCTTGAAGAAGAATATTCGGGCGGATTTACTGATTTCGACTTCCCCGATACCGTTGACGTTCAGTAATTAAAAATTAAGAAAGGAGTTTTACTATGAATAAAAACACAAAAATAACACTTAAAGCACTTTTGGATAAGAAAGAGCAGTTACTCAATGCAAATAAAACTCGTAGAACCGCCGAATTGTATGTAAAATCTCTTGATGGCACAATTACGGTAGTCGCTCCAGATAGAGCTATCATTACCGATTCTGCTGAAATGGGCGGTAATGACGGCATCATGGGCGATATATATGTTGTTTATCAGTGTGTTACAGAGCCTGCATTAAAGAGTAAGGAGCTGCAAGATGCATTTGAATGCGTTGAACCTATGGAAATTGTTGAAAAGATATTTTTGCCGGGTGAAATAAGTGCAATAGCAAAAGAACTTTTGGAGCTTGCAGGATATGATCAAGATGGAGTCAAAAAGGTTACTGATGACGTAAAAAACTGATAAAAGCAGATAAGGAATTGTATATGCTACATCATTATCTGCAACGTGGTTTTTCTGATGAGTTTTTACTCAATCTATCTCCTGTGCAAAAAGTATTTTATATGTCAAGTATGGAGCTTTACTACGAAGAAGAAGCAGCGAAATACAAGGCATTAACAGGAGGTGAAAGCTAATGGCAAAAAAGAATATTGGGGCAACTTTATCCCTTAAAGACGGTGGGTTTAAGTCCGGCATAAAAAGTGCCGTATCGCAGCTTGGAACGTTCAAAAAAAATACCGAAAGTGCTACATCGAGTCTCAAAAAGATGAACTCTCAAAACGGCACAGTCGGTCAAAGTCTCGGAAACCTTGCAAAAAAAGTTGTTGGCGTAGTGGCCGCTTATGCAGGATTTAGGCAAATCGTCAGTTTCACAAAAGATTGCGTTGCAGCTGCCAATGTACAAGCTGCCGCCGAAAAACGTCTTGAAACAACAATGTCAAATGTAAAAGGAACGACTTTGGAGAGTATAAGTGCCATTAAGCAATATGCAGCAGAGCTTCAAGGCGTAACAACTATCGGCGATGAAGCTACCATTCAAGGTGCTTCACAGCTTGCAACATTTCAGTTGCAGTCAGACACAATAAAAAAACTACTCCCGTCTTTACAAGATTTAGCCGTTGCACAGTATGGAACAGCGGTAAGCGGAGACCAAATGCAGCAAATGGCTAACCTTGTCGGAAAGGTTATGACCGGCAATGTATCGTCTTTGTCAAGGTACGGCGTTATTATGGACGATACGCAGAAAAAAATCTTGCAAACCGGAACGGAGAGCGAGAGAGCAGCAATGCTTATAAACGTCCTCGGTCAAAATTTTGGTGGACTTGCTCAATCAATGGCAAATACGCCGGAGGGACGTGTTCAGCAGCTCAAAAATGCTTGGGGCGATATGCAGGAAGTTATCGGTGCAAAGTTGTACCCGGTAATAACAAATGTATTGACCTATATGACAGCTAAACTGCCGTCAATTCAGAGTGCTTTTGAGGGCGTAGTAAACAGAGTATCACCACTTTTAGAGACGGCTGTAAATGGTATTAAGACCGCATTTGACGGCGCAAGTCAAGCGGTATCTTGGTTAAGGGATAATTGGGACGCTCTTTCTCCTGTGATATATGGAGTGGTGGGAGCAATTACCGCTTATAACGTTATTACGGGAATTAAAAACGGTTTGACAGCTATATCTGTTGCTACAACAGGACTTGAAGCAGGAGCTTTTTCGGGCTTGACGATTGCACAGTTGGCTTCGGTTGCAGCGACAGGAGCTTTAACAGCAGCACAAACAGCACTAAATGCAGTATTCATAGCTTCCCCTATTGGTTGGATAGTCCTTGCAATAGGTGCTGTAGTTGCAGCGATTGTGGTTTTATACAAAAAATGTGACACGTTCCGAAACTTTGTAAATCAACTTTTCGGAAAAATTGTAAGCGGCGCAAAAACTGCATTCGCCGGGCTAAAAAACGTATGGAACGGTATCGTTGCTTCTTTGAAACCAGCCGTCTCGGCAATTTCAAATGCTTTCCAGCAAGCTTGGGAAGTTATAAAAATTGTATGGAATTTCGTGCAGCCGTACTTTCAAATGATTTGGAATAACATCAAGGCTGTATTTTCAGTTGTTAAGGTTTACATAGGCGGTATGTTTAAAACCGCTTGGGAAGTCGTAAAAGCCGTATGGAACGGCGTAACAGGATATTTCACAGCAATTTGGAACACGATTGCAGGAATATTCTCGGTTATTAAAAATGTTCTGACAGGAAATTGGGGCGGTGCTTGGGAAGCTATAAAAGGCATTGTAAACACTTGGGCGCAGTATTTCGCAAGCATTTGGGAAAGCATTAAAAGTGTTTTTGCTGCCGTTGGCTCTTGGTTTGGTAGCACGTTCTCGGCAGCTTGGGAAGCTATAAAATCAATATTTTCAAATGTGACAGGCTTTTTCCAAAACATTTGGAACACTATCACGAGTATGTTCACAAATATCGGATTGTCTATTGCAAATGGCATATCCGGTGCATTCAAAAGCGTAATCAATGGAGTAATACGGTTTGCCGGAAATCTTATTAACGGATTTATCAAGTCCATAAATTTGGCTATTGATGTTATTAACAAGATACCAGGCGTAAGCATAACAAAGCTCGCAACCGTCAATTTGCCTATGTTGTGGAAAGGCGGTACTATTGAAAAACCCGGTAATGTAATTGTTGGAGAACGAGGACCCGAAATGCTGTCTTTGCCGAAAGGTGCGAGAGTTACTCCGCTTGACAAGGCAGGAACAACAAATCACAACGAATTTAATATTACGATACACGCAGAGAATAAGTCGGTAGGGCAAATTGTAGATGAGCTTGTTCCACAGCTTAAGCTCGCGCTATCAAATTTATAAGGAGGGATAGAGAATGATAAATGATAGTCGGCTTAATATTTATTTGTCGGTCAACAATCGAGAGCAGATTTTGAAAATTCCTGTCCCTCCGCCTGAATTTTCAGTCTCAAAGCCACACTCAAATGGCGTATTCGAGACTGTATCAGCCGGACAACTTAATCTTATCGGGACTGAGCAACTCAAAGCAATATCATGGAGTAGCTTTTTCCCGGTAAGAGATTATCCGTTTTTAAGGGACAGAAACGACAAGGCTTGGGGGTATCTATATACCATTGACGTATGGTACGAACAAAAATTACCGATGAGACTTATAATAACAGGTACTCCAATAAATATGGCGTGTACAATTGATGATTTTCAGTACAAAATTAAACAAGACGGTGATATGTGGTATAGTATTTCATTATCTGAAATTAAGCTGATTTAGGAGGCGGTACTGTATGAATATAATCGAACCTAAATGGAGCTGGACAAGCGGTCTTTCCACGAGAGCTTCTACAAAATACATTGTTTTGCACCACGCTGAAGCATCAAATTGTTCTGTGTATGATATTGACTCTTGGCATAAAGCAAATGGTTGGAGCGGTATAGGGTATCACTTTTTCGTAAGAAAAAACGGGGAAGTTTATCGTGGCAGGCCGCTCAACTCTCTCGGTGCACACGTCACAGGAATGAATAACTGTTCTCTTGGTATATGTGCCGAAGGATCGTATATGAAAGAAACTATGCCACGGACTCAGAAAAAGGCAATCGCTGAACTTATCGAATACCTTAAATCAAATTATTATCCTGAAGCAGAAATAGTCGGACACCGAGAAATCGGAAGTTCTGATTGTCCGGGGACAAATTTCCCACTTGATGAATTAAAGAATTACAAGTCCCTGATCGACGGAACATCAAACAACACTGCTATAATAGACAGTAAAACCGAAAATAATGAAGTGAAAACACTTGTCGGAAGCGAAACCGGTGGAATTATAGTTAAAGATAGCTTCAAAAACGTTAACGGAGAATATCATCACGCATTACTTGTTGATGGGGTGGATATTACGAATTATGCGGGCGGCTTGACGTGGAGCAATTCTACCGATGAGCTATCAACATCAATGTCATTTGAAGTAGCAAAAACAGATATGAAGTATATGCATTTAACAACTCCGAGCGTCGGTAGCATTGTGAGCCTTTTTACGAATACAGAAATTTTTCGTGGCATAATTGTGAGCGTTGATGATGGTGGAACGTTCTCAAATAAGTATAACGCCTTTGATTTTGGGTGGTATCTCAATAAATCAAAAGAAACGTATCAGTTTAATAATATTTCCGCAAATGACGCTATAACAAAGATTTGTAACGATTTCAGTATAGATGTTTTCGCTCTACCGGAGCTGAATAAAAACATTACACAGATATATATTGACAAGACCATATCAGAAATTATTGATGATATTTTGGAGCAATGCGATAAGGTATATACCTATGACGTTATTCCGGCAGGCTTGCGAATATATGAGCTTGGTTCATTATACGCATATCCCGAATTTCGCATAACTCCGAATACTCGACTATTGTTTTCCCCCTCATTGCTTGGCAATCAAACGCACAGCATAAGTATTGAGGATATGAAAAACAGCGTCAAGGTTGTTTCCGAAAAGGATAACGTATATACAGTTGAAAAGGTGCTTCGAGATGATAACAGTGTTTATGAATATGGACTATTACAGGAAGTAATAACAATAGACCCTGAGAAGGAGAGCATCGATATAGTTGCAAAAAATAATTTTGAAAGCCTAAATAAGCCTGCTGAAACATATTCCATAGAAATTATCGAGCAGGTCGAGAGCTATACTATGGCAGGATATCGAATAACAGTCGGAGATAAAAACTATGTAATTCAGAGTACGGAACACTCAATCAAAGACGGAATTCATTATGTCAAGTTAGGCTTGAAACGATACGGATCTGATTTGCTGACGAAGCAGGAAAGCTCTGCATTACCTCAAAGTAGCACAGCTCCAGATGAGGACAAGACGGATGATAACACAAACACTTGGATAACAAAGTGGAATGCAACTTGTTATGGTTGGGTTGGCGATGACAATGGAGTATGCGGTTGGAATTCAGTTCGTTTCAGAGCACAGAATTCAAACACAATGCTCATCACAGGCTGCCACGTTGCCATTCCTACATACTGTGTACGGCAGGCAAGCTGTTACAATGAAGCATGGGCAATGGAAGACTTCCCGGAGCTTGCCGGAGGGTACGGGACGGTGCTTGAACTCCGAAGCCCCGAAACAGGAAAAACGTGCAGAGCTGTCGCTGCCGATTGCGGTAATTTCGGACCGCATAACAAATACAATCATAACACGGCTCTTGATTTACCGCCGAATACGCTTAACTCTCTCGGATTGAGCAAGTCTACTCATCCTATAGAGTACAGAGTTGTCGGCAAAATCAGCAGTTGGGATGGTAGTCCCGTATAGGAGGTATGTCTATGAACGGAATATCAGAACTCGCAAAGCTCTTTCGTGAAAGAGATAATGCGACATCTTATTCTCCTATGTTCGGAGAAATCATAGAGCTGCCCACTCTTAAAATCCGCATAGGTGAAAAAATAGTGATTGACAAGAGTTATGTAAAAGCCTGCTGCAATCTGTACGAACAGGACAGTAAAGGCGGATACATAAACAAAGGTAAAACTGTTGTGTTATTGCCATATTCAAGCAATCAGAAATTTATAGTTGTGGGGGTGGTGCAGTAATGTTCCCGATAGGAAATGTAGCAGTAAATCTTATGACGGCTACAACAAAAGACACTATTCCGACAACTCACAAAAATAAAATATCATTTGTTTTCGACTTTAATAAAGGAGATTTTGAGGTCGAGGACGGCAGAGTCAAAGAGTGCAGCGGCACACAAGCTCTTGAAATATGGATATTAAAAGCTCTGCATACTCAAAAAAACAGATATAAGGTGTACGAGGACACCGAATATGGAGCTTTAATAGAGGACTTGACTGTCGGCACAAGATACACGATTGACTTTGTTGAGTCGGAGCTTCGCAGGGAAATTGAGGATGTTCTGATCCAAAACGAACAGATAACAGGCGTATCAACGTTTTCTTGTGAATATTCGGGCGGTGATAAGCTACTCGTGAAATTTCAGGTAATAACCGTTGCAGACGGAGTTTTGGATGAGGAGGTGGTTTATAGTGGCTAACAGTAGAGATGACATAATGGTAAGGCTATTATCTGATATTGATGATAAGTACGATAAAACAGTAGGCTCGTTCTTTTATGACACGCAAAAGCCTGTGGCAATAGAAGCAGAAGCTCTCTATAACAAAATTGAGGAAATTTCCTCAAAAGCTTTTGTAGCGACAGCAACAGGTGCAGACCTTGATGCAAAACTTGCAGAGGTAGGAAAAACAAGAATTGCGGCTACTTACTCAACCGGGAATGTTACATTTACCGGAACGGCAGGCACTTCGGTATCAAGCGGAACTCAAGTAAAGTCAGACGTGCTTATTTTTACTGTTGAAAGCAGCGGAACAATTTCAAGTGACGGAACAGTAACACTCCCTGCAGTATGCAATGTGGCAGGAACAGTAGGAAACGTGCCTATCGGGGCGATAAATTCTCTTGTAGTATCTGTAAGCGGTATTTCATCTGTAACCAATTCAGAAGCGTTTACAGGCGGTTATGAAGAGGAAACTGACGCAGAAGCACGTGCAAGATACTTATCAAGTGCGAAAAAGCCTGCGACAAGCGGCAACAAATATCACTATGAGGAATGGGCAAGAGAAGCATCAACAGGTGTTGGAGATGTTAAATGTATTCCATTATGGGATAATGATACCTCTCATACGCCGGGAAATGTTGCAGGAAACGTAACTGTATTGATTTTGGATAAGGACTTGAAGCCTGCCGGAGCAGACCTTATAAACACCGTAAAGACTCACATTGAAAACGAGCGTCCGATAGGTGCAAAGATTACAGTAGCTTCGGCGGTGGCATTGGCTATAAACGTCAACGTAAAACTCGTGTTGCAGAGCGGATATACAACGGCTGTTGCAAAAAATGCAATAACCACAGCCATTGAAAATTATCTCAAAAATATAGCTTTTGCACAAGACGAGGTGTCAGTCGCACATATCGGTAGTTGCATATTGTCTGTTGACGGGGTGCTTGACTATGAAAATCTTACCGTAAACAGCGGTACATCAAATATTGATATTGCCGACAATGAAGTGCCTGTTATGGGGGTGCTTACAGTTGGATAGTCTCATTAAGCATTTACCGAAATACTACAACAGGTCGGCAGTTATTGCGGCCATATTACTTCCGCAGGAAAACGAGTTAAAGCGTATTCTTGCCGCCGTTGAGGACGCAGAAAAGCAGATGTTCATATCGGAAGCTACAACAGCACTCTCATTATATGAAGCAGACCTCGGTATAACTCCGAATTTATCAGAGGACTACGACACACGGCGAAATCGAATACTTGCAAAGCTACGAGGATTAGGAACTACAACTCTTTCCGTTTTGGAAAGGGTTGTCAAGACCTACATTGACGGTATTATCCGCATTGAGGAAAAACCGTCAGAGTACACAATAAATATTAAATTTGTTACTCGAAAAGGTGTGCCGGGCAATTTGAGTAACATTGAAAAGGAAATCAGCGAAATTATCCCGGCACATATCTACGTAAAATATGTTTTTACATATCGTTCTTGGAATGACGTTGCGGAGCTTATAGGAACGTGGAACGATGTTGCTCAATACACGTGGGACGGGTTGGCTACAAAAGAGGTTTTGGAATGTCTTTATATCGACCCCGAAACTTCACGGGTATATTACCGGGCAACAAATGACGGAAATGCAATTCTAATTTATAAGTCTGGCAAGCCCTATGCAAGACCTTATGTAGAAACGGAATAGGAGATGATTATTTATGGCAGTAAATGAAAATGACATCGGCTTGGTGAGCTATGAAGAATTTGACTCTCATCAAAAAAACTCAGACACAAGTATTCAGCACGTTACAGCAGACGAAAAGTCCGCTTGGAACGCAAAAGCCGATGACACATCGCTTTCGGCACACAAAGGAGCTTCGGTATTAGACCACCCGGACGAGTCAGTAACCACAGCAAAGCTCGCTGATGAGGGAGTTACAACTCCGAAAATCGCCGACGGAGCTGTTACAAAGACCAAAATCGCCGACGGAGCTGTTACAAAGACCAAAATCGCCGACGGAGCTGTTACAAAAACAAAAGTTGCTGACGGGGCTATTTCAGAGGGCAAGTTTGACTCTGAATTATTTGCGGCTTTCACAGGCAAAGAGAACATCGAAAACAAAGGTCAGCCGAATGGATATGCTCCTTTGGACGCAAACGGAAAGCTTCCTGACAGTTATTTATATGGTGTTACCGTGAAACAGTATGGAGTACGTTGGAATGGCACATCATCTACGGTATGCGAGAGACTCGGAGACGCTGTCGGTCTTACCGCAAAAGCTCATAAAGGCTCTACGGAGAGTGTAGATAATGATTTTGATAATATCTATCCTTGGAGTGATATTAAGACGTGCAATATTGACGTTGACGGAAACGTCCTTGCATATCTCGGGGAGCCGTCCTTTGCAAGAGACGGCACAAACGGAGATGTTATGGTCGAAATTCCGAAATTTTATTACAAGAGAGTCAAGACAGGCATTGTCGAGGAAATATGGATATGCGGAACAAAGCTACCCGGATATGAGTTGCACCCTCTTTTTATTGACAATGGAAAAGAAGTCAGCAAAGTTTTTCATTCGGTATATAATGCAAGCTCATACACCGATGAAGCAGACAGCAAAGTCAAATTGCAGAGTATAACAGGCGTTCAGCCGAGAACAAGAACGACAAGAGCGAATTTCCGTACATATGCTCGAAATAAAGGTGATATATGGGGCATTGAGGATATTTCCTGTGTAAATGCGTTGCAGTTGCTTTACTTGGTAGAGTATGCAAACACACATTCACAGTCAGTTCTTGGCGGCGGTGCTGATAGTCTATCTTACACAGCAAATCACAAGGCACTTGAAGAAACAACAAACGGCAATACTATCACAATAGCGTCAACATACAAGAACGTTTATAAGCTCGGGCAGCGTATCGAAATAGGCACATCTCAGGGTGCGAACAATATAACCACAACGCCGAGAACTGTAACGGCTATCACGACAGACGATGAGACCGGACAAACGACAATCACTTTTGATGGAGACCCGATTACTATTGCGGTCGGAAATATGATTTGGAATGTTGCACCGCTTAACGGCTCTTGCGATGACTTGAATGGTAAAAGCGGCTGGCTTGCTGGAGAAAACAACTACTCAGACCATTATGCCGATGTAAATTATCGTGGCATTGAGGGGTTTCACGCAAAGTTATTCCGTTTCATTGACGGTGTAAATATCAAGGACAGAGTAGTATATTATGCAAACAGTATGGCTGACTACGCAGACGGTGTTTATGACGGCAAATATAGAGCGGTCGGATATTCAAATGCAGAAGCAAACGGCTATGTGTCCGCTTTCGGATATGATGAAAAAGCCCCGTGGGTAATGTTCCCGTCAGCAGCAGTCGGAGGGTCATCAACCTTTGTTCCCGATTACTATTATCAGAACACAGGCGAACGCCTGCTCTTGCTCGGCGGTACTTGGAGCTTTGGTGCTGGCGCCGGGGCGTTCTGCTTCAGCTGCGGCAACGCTTTCTCGCACTCGAACTTGGACTACGGGGCGCACCTTCTTGTCAAAAAGCCGTGATAAGAAACACATTCAACCACATGTAAATATTAAAAATTTAAAGGAGGCTGTAAGCAATGCGAGCAGAATCAACCGTAAAACCACCTATGTCCCTCAAGTTCATAATTGAGGAAACAGGCAACGGCAAATGTAATGTTCATCTTTACGAGAATATCGAGGAATACACGAACGAGGGCGGAGACATCATATACACCTACGATGTGTATGTTTTGGAAGGCATCCCGTACCACGAAAACCTCAAAAACAACATCAAAGCGAAAAGGGGCAGATGGCTCGAAATCGCAAAAGCCAAAGAGGGAGAAGAACCCGAGTACACAGAGGTTCAACTTCTTCAACAGGAAATCACAGACCAAATGCTCGAGAACATCGAACAGGGTCAGCATATCACAGAACTCGAACTTTTAATTTTGATGGGAGGAACTGAAAATGTTTAAAACAATCAAAGCAAGATATAACAAAGGCTACATCAGACTCGACCAGCTTAAAAGATACTGCGAGCTTGGGGTAATTACTCCTGCACAGTTCAAAGATATATGTGGCAAGGAATACGTTGCAGACGAGGGCTGATAGGAGGGATAATCAATGCCGAACTTAACACCGAATTATAACTTGAAAAAGCCGCTCGGAACAGAGTCGGCACTCATCAGCGTTCTCAACGAGAATTTTGACACCATAGACACAGCGTTGAAGCCTGCCGTGAGCGACACGACAGCTCCGACATCAAGCTCTACATCGGGATTGCTTGCAACCGTTCTCGGTTGGTTTGCAAACCGAATTAAAGCAATAACGGGCAAATCACATTGGTATGACGCACCGCCGACAACCCTTTCGGCGGCTGCGAACCATATGGGCTATGGTGGCACTTCCCGACACCCGAACGCAACAACAAGCACATCGGGGTTTATGTCTACAGAGGACAAAGTACTCTTAGATAATGCTACTGCCGAAGCATACAGCGGTAGGCTTATCAAAAGGGACTCGTCCGGTAGAGCGAAAGTCGCAAATCCGAGTAATTCACAGGATATATCAAATAAGGCATATGTTGATACAAGTATCAACAACACTATGACCGAACATACAAATTCCGATAGTGCACACCCGAAAGCTACCAAGAGCATTTCCGGGTTTATGTCAGCTGATGATAAAAAACTGCTTGACGCAGCAACCGAAAGTTATATTGCAAACACAATTGCAAAGAGGGACAGCGGTGGCAGACTTAGAGTCGCAAGCCCGAGCAACGCTTATGACGCTACTCCAAAAACGTATGTAGATGACAAGGTTAAGAAAAGTAACTATTTCATAACAGGAGATTACACAGGAGACGGCAACAACGAAAGAACCATATCACTTGGCTTTACTCCAAGTTGTGTAATATTAATGGATAATTGGGGAATTTCACAAAGCGGCACGACGGGTCAACGAGGCGGAATGGCTTTACCCGGGTTAAATTGTATGTATCGCAACTCTGCTGATGACTATTACTTAACTGCATGGGATTATAGGAAATGTTATCTTGGTATTGTAACTAATGGATTTATGGTATCAGGATATCAAAATGACAACGCCAATATGGATGGACAAAGATATTATTATGTAGCATTTAAGTGAAAATGATCTATAAGACAATTTTTATTATACGAGGGGGTAAAAATTATGACGGAGATAATCATAGCGATAATAGCGGCAGTATCCGCTGTAGCAGGCAGCTATTTTGCAAATTCAAAAAACACAGCAATAATGCAAGAACAGATAAAAGAAATAAAAGGCGACATATCAACCTTGTCAACGAGGGTAGACAAGCATAATAACCTTGTAGAACGTATGGCAATAGTTGAACAATCAACAAAATCAGCACATAAAAGAATAGATGATATCAAGGAGGTTTAAAGGCTATGAAACGTATATCAACAGATACAATTGCAAGAACAATTTGCCTTGTGTTTGCACTTGTTAATCAGGTGTTGGCAATATTCGGAAAAAACGTACTGCCGTTTACAAATGACGAGATTTATCAGACGGTATCACTTGTTGCCACACTTAGCACTTCTTTGCTTGCGTGGTGGAAGAATAACAGCTTTACAAGTGCGGCTATAGAGGCGGACAAGCTTATGGAAAGTCTTAAATCGGAAAAGGAGTAATGGTTATGGATGGCGTAAGAAGAAATCCTAAAAAAGTGTTAGATTATTGTGGTGCTTTCCGTACGGGTGCCGTTAACCTTCCGTCTAAATTTATTCTGGATGATAAATTCATCCCTGATGTACGCAATCAAGAAACTATTAATTCCTGTGTGGGATTTGCTATTACAAATATAATGCAAATACTTAATCAGGTTGAAACAGGAAAACGCATAAGATTTTCACCGGGGTACGTTTACGGAAGATGCAGAGATGATGAAGATACATATGAGGGAATGGTTATTGATTTAACGCTTGAACATCTGATAAAAACAGGAGCCTGTTTTGAAAGTGATTTTCCATATAATAGGGAAATGCCTGAAATAAGGGAATTGGTGTTATCACATCCTGACTTGGATGAAAAGGCTAAACCATATCATATAAAAGCATATGAGGTTTATGCCTATGCAATAAAGCAAAAGAAATACGACGCTGTTAAAACAGCACTATATCAATTTAACACACCGATACTTGCGGATATGGATTTTCCGGGAGGAAGTCACGCTGTATGCATAATCGGATGGAATGATGAAACGGAAAAGTTTAAAATCCTCAATTCTTGGGGTGAAAAATGGGGAGATAATGGCATTGGAGACATATCGTATGATAAATTATCAAGGGGGTATTTATTAGTGGACGCAGAAAACAGCAATAAAATTATGCCATTTAAAGATGTTTCCAAAGATGAATGGTATTACAAGGCGGTACAGCACGCATATAATGCAGGGTTTATGAATGGCACAAGCGAGGACACCTTTGAACCGGAGAGAGCAGTAACCCGTGCAGAGCTGGCACAGGCATTGGTTAACTTTGCAAAGAAAATTGACGATTTAAAAGAGTGAGGGAATAATTATGGTTATAGGTGTTAATTGCGGACATGCTGTAAGCGGAACACCCGGTTGCGGTGCATCAGGGTATTTGGATGAGAGTATTGAAACAAGAAATGTTGGATATGAGGTAATGAAAGAACTCAGAAAAAGAGGACATACGGTATATGATTGCACTAATGACAATGCACAGTCTACAAATGGAAACCTTACAGCAATTATTGAGCTTGCAAACAAACAGAGCCTTGATTTGTTTTTATCCATTCACTTTAACGCAGGAGCGGGGCAAGGGTCAGAGTGTTGGACCTATGGCGGACGGAATTGGGATGAGGCAAGAAAAATAAATCACAATCTTGCAAGGCTTGGATTTAAAAACAGAGGCATAAAGGATGGGTCAAATTTATACGTAATACGTATGGCGAAAGCAAAGACTGTATTGGTCGAGGTGTGCTTTGTGGACACAAAAAGCGATGCTGAGAGGTACATCAAAGTCGGCGTATCTAAAATTGCTGCTGCTATATGCGATGGCATCACAGGTGAAAAAATAAATGATGAGGAGGAATTGACAATGTCACAGTATGATGAGTTAAAGAATGAAATATCTGAGCTGACCGAAACTGTAAAGCTTTTGGCAACAGAGTTACATAATATTAAAAATCCGATGATTTACAACTATATTGATGACAATATGCCAGAATGGGCGAGAGAAGCGGTCAAGTGGGCTGTTGACAACAACATATTAAAGGGTGATGAAAACGGCTTAAATCTTGATGATAAGGATTTGAGGTATATCGTTTTGATTAAGCGATTGATAAGTTCACAAAAAACTTTGTGAGCATAATGTCGTGTAAAAGTGTTCCTGCAGATGCGATTAATTCTGTAGGAACACTTTATTATATTAAATTAAAATAATAAAAATCGTGTAAAAATCGTGTACATAAAATAAAAGCATCGTAAAAACGATGCTTTATAGTATATTGGTCGGAGTGACTGGATTCGAACCAGCGGCCACCTGAACCCCATTCAGGTACTCTACCAAACTGAGCCACACCCCGATATTCACAACAAACGATATTATACACCATTATACAGAAAAAATCAAGTATTTTTTTAAAAAATTTGAAATAATATATAAAATATACTTGCATAAATTGTTTATATATGCTAATATTTAGGATGGATAAGTAAAGAACACATTATAAGGAGTGATAATTATGTCAAAAAATATATCATTTTGCTATGATAAAGCAAGTGACTTTATCAGCAAGGAGGAAATAGAAAAGGTTGCGTCACAGGTGAGTCTTGCTCACAAAACTTTGACAGAAGGTACAGGTGCAGGAAGTGACTTCTTAGGATGGGTTGATTTGCCTGTAAATTACGATAAAGCAGAATTTGAAAGAATAGAAAAAGCGGCTGACAAAATAAGAAACGATTCAGACGTTCTTGTTGTTATCGGTATCGGAGGCTCTTACTTGGGTGCGAAAGCCGCTATTGACTTTTTGACAGGCCCGTTTTATAACTATACTGCAAAAACTCAAATTATTTTTGCAGGTAACAACATCAGTCCTAACTACTTAAATTCTGTTGTTAAATGTCTTGAGGGTAAGGACGTTTCTTTGAATGTTATATCTAAGTCAGGTACAACAACTGAGCCTGCTGTTGCCTTCCGTGTGCTCAAGAAGTATATGGAGGATAAATACGGCAAGGATGAGGCTAAAAACAGAATATATGCTACAACAGATAAGGCAAAGGGTGCTCTTAAAAATCTTGCTGATGATGAGGGCTATGAAACATTTGTTGTTCCTGATGATGTAGGCGGAAGATTTTCTGTTCTTACAGCAGTTGGACTTTTGCCGATTGCTGTTTGCGGTGCTGATATAAAGGCTATGATGCAGGGTGCCGCTGATGCAAGAGATATGTATGCATCTGACGACCTTAACACAAATGAATGTTATCAGTATGCCGCTGTCAGAAATATATTGCACAGAAAAGGCAAAGATGTAGAGATGCTTGTAAACTATGAGCCTGAGCTTCAGTATTTTACAGAATGGTGGAAGCAGTTGTATGGTGAGAGCGAAGGTAAGGACGGCAAGGGTATCTTCCCTGCAGGCGTTAGCTTCTCAACAGACCTACATTCAATGGGACAGTATATCCAGGACGGCAGACGAATGATGTTTGAAACTGTTTTATGTGTGGAAGAAAGCAAGACAGACGTTGTAATAGGCGAAGATGCAGACAACGTTGACGGACTTAACTTCCTTGCAGGCAAAGGTATGGACTATGTAAATAAAAAGGCTTTTGAGGGAACATACTTAGCTCATAATGACGGCGGTGTTCCTAACTTAATCATAAACATTAAAAGACTTGATGAGTATACCTTCGGTCAGCTTGTATACTTCTTTGAAAAGGCTTGCGGTATCAGCGGTTATATGTTGGGTGTTAATCCGTTTAACCAGCCCGGCGTTGAAAGCTACAAAAAGAATATGTTTGCTCTTTTGGGTAAACCGGGCTATGAAAACGAGAAAGAAGCCCTTGAAGCAAGACTTAACAGATAATATTATTAAATTTTTTGAAATTTTTTCAAAAAACTATTGTTTAAATTTTATATTTATGATAGAATAACTATAAACCATAAAATATAAAACGAAAGGCGGTATTTTTATGATAAAAGTACATATCGGTTTAAAAGGAAGCGGAAAGACTCCTAAAATGATTGATGCTGTCAATACAGCAATTGATGTCGAAAAGGGCAATGTTGTATGTATCACAGACGGCGACCGTCTTATGCATACAATTAATCGTAAGGCAAGACTTATAAACACCGAGAATTTTGATATAACTAACTTGGATGTATTTACAGGTATGCTCTGTGGTATAATCGCTCAGGATTTTGATGTTACTCATATCTTTATCGACAGCATATTTAAGAGCGTTCCTTCAGCATCTATTGAAGATTTGGAAGGTTTTATTACTGTTCTTGAAAATCTCGAGAAGAAGTTTGATGTTTCATTCACTATGATGGTTAGTGCTGACGAAAATAGTGCAGGTGCAAATGTTAAAAAGTACATTGCATAATTTGATTTAAATCAGATTGTTTAATGCAGGGCGGTGTCTGCATAGTCCAAAGAAGGACTTATATAGACATTCTTCCCTGCATTTGTTTTATTGATATATGAAAGGTTAGGTATAAGTAATATGTATTATATGAGTACAAGAGATACAAGTCTTAAATTTGAGTCTGCTGAGGCTATTAAAAAAGGTCTCTCGGAAGACGGTGGACTTTTTGTTCCAAGCGAAATTCCGTCAATTACCAAAGCAGAAATCAGAAAAATGATTGGTATGAGCTATATTGAAAGAGCGAATTTGGTTCTTAAAAAATATCTTACCGACTTTACCGACGAGGAGATTTCTGATTGCACAAAGGGTGCTTACGGCAACGGCAAATTCAGCAGCGAGAAGGTGGCACCTGTTGTTAAGATAGGCGATGAAAAGTATATTCTTGAACTGTGGCACGGACCTACTTGTGCGTTCAAGGATATGGCTCTTCAGATTTTGCCGAGGTTTATGACAACATCAATGAGGAAAACAGGCGAGAAGAAAGAAATCGTTATTTTGGTTGCAACATCAGGGGATACAGGCAAAGCCGCTCTTGAAGGTTTTAAAGATGTAAAAGGAACAAAGATTATTGTTTTCTATCCAGGTGACGGCGTAAGCGATATTCAAAAGCTTCAAATGATTACCCAAGAGGGTACAAATGTATATGTTTCGGGTATAGATGGCAATTTTGATGATGCACAAAACGGAGTTAAGGCAATATTTACTGATGAAAAGTATGGCGATATGCTCTTTAAATCAGGCTTTTCGCTTTCATCTGCCAACTCGATAAATTGGGGCAGACTTGTTCCTCAGATTGTATATTATATTTCTGCATATTGTGATATGATAGAGATGGGCGACATTGAACTTGGTGACAAGATTAATGTTTGTGTTCCGACAGGTAACTTTGGTAATATTCTTGCGGCATATTATGCAAAGAAAATGGGCTTACCTATTGCTAAGCTGATTTGTGCTTCAAACCGCAACAATGTTCTTACAGATTTTATAAGAACAGGTGAATATGACAAAAACCGCCCATTTTATCAGAGTGTTTCGCCATCAATGGATATCCTGATTTCAAGTAACCTGGAAAGACTTTTGTTTGACATCTGCGGAAATGATGGAAGCAAAGTAAAGACAATGATGAACAAGCTGTCTAAAAACGGCTCTTATAAACTGACAAAGACGCTACACAAAAAGGTGACAAATCTTTTCTGGGGCGGTTGCTGTGATGATTACTTTACAAAAGAAAGAATATGGAAGACCTTTACAGAGGTTGGATACACATTGGACACTCATACTGCTGTTGCTGTTGACGTGTACGAACAGTACGTCAATGAAACAGGAGATAAGACAAAAACTGTTATAGCATCTACTGCAAGTCCGTATAAATTCAATCAGGCTGTTCTCTCCGCCCTTGGCGAAGATGCCGAAAACGGTGACGATTTTGAATTGATTGACAGATTAAAGGCTAAAAGCGGAATGGAAGTTCCCAAATCACTTTCCGAGCTTAAAAATAAGGAAGTACGCTTTGACGGCGTGATTAATAAGACGGAAATGCCTGAACTCGTTAAACAGGCTTTAAAAGTAAAATAATTTAAAAAGGGGCTATTAAAAAAGTGCTTTTCGGGACGTCGGAGACGCCGTCCCCTACAATTATCCTGTATGATTTGATTTCACACAAAATGTAGGGGTTTGACAGTTTTCCGACAAAGCGTTGGGTCATACTTTTTTAATAGCCCCTGTCTTTTTAAGCAGGTGCATCAGCTTGTGAAATCTTCTTCAAATGATGCTAAAGCTTGTTTGTCTTTGAGTGTTATTCCTTCTTTTAATTGGTCTAACTCATTTTCGGATATATCCTCTATTCGTGCATTGAGAGTATAGAGAAATTCCTCTTTCCCATCAGACACACAATATATGGCAAGATTTTTGCCGTCATAGCGCGCAATAAAATAGTCAGGCTTTATTATCTCACTTTCTTTTAACCCATCGCTCTGTGCGGACGCAGAGGCTGTCTGCTGTGCAGAAATGGCATCGGAAGCCGCTTTAACTGATTTTTTGTATGTTATTCTAAATGCTGTATAAAATATCAATATTCCTGTTAAAAATACTAAAAAACCTATCAATAGACTTCTTGTGAAATTTTTTAACATATTAAAACCCCCATATATTGTGTTTAATTAAACTTTGTAACACTAATTTAATATATTATTAACATATATTGGTCTTTTCATACAAAGAATTTTAGTCTATAATAAAATATGTATAAGTATATAAAATGTTATAGTAAATATTAAAAAGAGGTTTATATATGAAACATTATGTAAAGAAGTTTATAAAAATATTTATCGCAACTTTTATAATCTTTTCGCTTGCAGTGTGCATAGCGTTTGGAGGAGCAGTTCTCGGTTATTGGGGCGGAATTGACGACTTGGATACCGAGAGCCTGACGCTTAATCAAAATTCCGTGATAGTATATGATGACCCCGATACGGGCGAGGAAGTTGAGCTTCATAAAATTAATTCAACTGAGAATCGTGAATGGGTAAGTATACAGGAAATTCCTGAGGATTTGCAAAAAGCCTTTATATCTATCGAAGACGAGCGCTTTATGGAACACAAGGGGTATGACCTTCCGAGAACGGTAAAGGCTACATTCACTTGGATATGGGGTAAACTTACGGGAAAGAAGGGTGCAAGCCTTGGCGGAAGTACCATTACACAGCAGCTGATAAAGAATGTCACAGGTGAAAACGATCAGACGCCTATCAGAAAGATACGTGAGATTTCAAGAGCGGTTTCTCTTGAAAAGCAGATGGACAAAAATCAGATATTGGAGATGTATTTAAACTGTATATATCTGTCCCACGGCTGTAACGGAGTAAAGACTGCGGCAAAGACGTATTTTGGCAAAGAGGTAAAGGATTTGACTCTTGCAGAGTGTGCGGCAATTGCGGGTATTACACAAAATCCTTCTGCATATGACCTCATAGATAACCCTGAAAATAATAAAAAAAGACAGCAGATGGTTCTTGTCAAAATGAAGGAATTGGGATATATAACGGAAGATGAATTTGACAGTGCCTTAAACGAAGAATTAAAGATAAAAAAAGATGGCACCGACGATACAGAACAGACAAAGACGACTTCGTATTTTGTTGACCAGGTTATAACAGATGTTATTAATGATTTAAAAGAGCTTGGGTATTCTGATACGCTTGCAAATAAGATTGTATATTCGGGCGGTGTAAAGATAAAATCCACGTACAATCCTGAAATTCAAAAAATTGTTGAAGATTATTACAGCAAGTCAAGTAACTTTTATGGTACGGGAGCACAATCTGCCATAACGATTATTGATGTTCAAACAGGGCAGGTTGTGGGTATAGCAGGCGGCATAGGTGAAAAGACGGCGAGCCTCACATTAAATCGTGCGTCACAGTCCCCAAGACAGCCGGGTTCTACAATTAAACCCATTGCGGCGTATGCACCTGCTTTGGAAAACGGCGAGATAACACCTTGCTCTGTCTACGAGGACAAGGCAAAGTCATATAAT